>JBCCFQ010000007.1:0-20652 GCA_039029655.1 Pseudomonadota bacterium
AGTAAGCTGTCACAACACCGAAGAAGGGTCGGGTCGCAAACACCATAGAAATTTTTAGCGTTAAAAGGAAACCAAAGGAAACCGCGAAAAAAAGGTCTTTGGACGATTTACTTTTAAATTATGTTGACGAGAAAGAGTCCAAATCCTATCAATCTGCTGGCTTTAGCGGTTTGAGCGATGCCTTAGACCACATTGCCGACAAGGCACCCCGTAAATAGGTAGAAAGTCGAGCTTTTCCGAAAGTTTTCTGGTTCTCCGCATTCTAGAGTGCATTAGCTGGCTAATGCTCATTCGCGCATACCTACGATTCCCCCGTCTTAGGAGTTAGCCATATGCTTAAGATCTATGGGTTCCCAACCTTTAATGTCACCAAAGTTCTTATCACCGCCGAAGAACTCAACCTGCCTTATGAATTTTGTTTGATTAATCTGGCCCAAGGAGAACAGCAGTCTCCCAATCACCTTGGCCGCCACCCGGCAGGAAAGGTGCCGGTCCTGGAAGATGATGGCCAGTTCCTCTACGAGAGTGCCACTATTTGCCGCTACCTAGCACGCCGGCAAAATTCGACACTTTACCCAAGCGACCCTTGGCCGGCAGCCAAGGTCGATCAAGAAGTAGACTTTGCAACCCACCACATTGGTCGATGGCTTGCCGTGTATTTCTTTGAGGAATACATAAAACCAAAGTTTCTCGACGAAACGCGTGATGGCGAAGCTGTCGCTGAGGCAGAGGGTTGGCTAAGAAAATTCTTTCCTGTCGTAGATCAAAGACTCAATGAAAACGAGTTTCTAGCAGGTCCAGACATTACCATCGCAGACACCATAGCCTGGTCGTATATCAACTCGATAGAACTCACCACGGCAAGCATCGACGGGTTTGGTCACCTGAACCGATGGTATGACGCGATAAAAGAGAGACCGTCGATTGGGCGAGCGATGGGGAATTATCCGGCGATGTAAGCGAAAGTACCTCGCGTCATCTTTCTTGTAATGCGAGCCTGAAGCCTGAAGCCTGAAGCCTGAAGCCAACAATGGTGAACCCGAAAGATCCTCTCAATGCAACATCACCGATCATTCAAACGAGACTGACTAATTTAGTGTCTATTCAATCGGCAACGCCGTAGTCAGCTTATGCTGCTTCAAACAAAAACTGGAATTCACGGAACGCACACCTTTCACTGACATCAAACGTTGGGACAAAAAAGATTGATAGCTGGCGAGATCTTTGGCGATCACCTTAAGGGTGTAATCATGATCTCCGCTGGTCATATGGCATTCCAGCACCTCTGGACAATCCATGATGGCACCGTGAAACTCTTTTAGCGTCGCGGGATGATGGTTGTCCAAAGACACATGAGTAAATGCGGTGACGCCCAAGCCCAGGGCTTCGGGATCCAACATGGCTGCGTAGCCCTTGATGAAACCTTGGGATTCCAGCTCTTTAAGGCGCCTCCAGCACGGTGACGGGGAAAGCGAGACCTTTGCCGCTAGCTCTCGATTGGACAATCGACCTACTCGTTGCAACAGCCCTAAAATACGTTTATCTGTCTTGTCTAATTCCATGAAATATTATTTCTCGAATCGCGGCTTATAGGGTATTAAATTCTAACAAATAACGGTTTGACAGACACAATCGCAAGCACATTTCCCGCCTATTGCGCTATTTTCTAAACTGGCGTTTTATAGGTTTTAGGGAGCACGGAACGTGGCAACGGCGTTAGAAATCACAGGTAAAACAACGAGTTATCATTCCGTAAACTGGGAGCGCGTTTGCTATCTCATCCACGCTTCGCGGGCTTTAGACAATCTGGAATCAGGGACTCTGCTGAAACAAAAGAAACTGTTTTATCAGTTTTCCGCCATCGGTCATGATTTGTCCCAGATTCTGCTGGGCCAGTTTATCAACCACCCTCATGATGCAGTGAATGGTTACTATCGCTCACGCCCCCTAATGTTGACCTTGGGACTGACGCTAGAAGATGCATTGGCGGGACCACTCATGCGACAAGGCAGTATGAGTGAGGGCAGGGATATCGGCGTTGTGTTTAATCTGCCTAACCTCAACCGGCCTTGCGCACTTCCGATGTGTGGCGGAGTTGGCGCCCAGTACACACCCATCGCGGGCTGGGCTCAGGCTATGCAGTATTACCACAGCGTGTTAAACCAACAACAATACGCTGGCGCAATTGCCGTGGCTCACGGTGGAGACGCTTCCACTGCCACCAACGGATTTTGGGCTGCCCTGAACATCGCAACAACTTTGAAATTACCGATGCTGTTTTTCATTGAGGACAACGGCTACGGGATCTCCGTCACGTCCGACAAACAAACACCGGGAAGAAACATAGCTGCAAACCTGAGCTCTTTTAAAAACCTGCACATCGTTCAGGGTGATGGCACAGATCCAGACAACGCGCTGCAGAGCATTTCTGATGCGGTTAACCACGTCCGATCCTGGCAAGGACCTGCATTGTTGCGACTTCAAGTACCACGATTAACAGGTCATTCCGCACAAGATACTCAAGCCTACAAATCCAAAGAGCAAATTGAGCATGAGAAGCGCCATGATCCACTACCCAAACTAAAGGAATTCATTGCGCTAGAACTGGGTAATGAAAGCATCTGGACGAAGGCAGAAGAGAAAGCTAACAGTGATGTGACTAAGGCCCTTGAGCAGGTTGAATCTCGAGGGACACCGGATCCAAAAAACATCACTCAGTTTGTTTTCTATGATGACTCGAGTAACGATCCCATCCAAACACAGGGTGGACTGCGTGCTTACGGACATGTGTTTCCGGAAAGCAATGAGGTTTCGACCCCGGAACCCCAGCGTATGGGCATGTTGGCGGCGATCCGCAGAACCCTAGATGTTGAACTGGCAAGCAACCCGAAGTTGCTGGTGTTTGGAGAAGACATAGCCGACAAAGGCGGTGTGCATGGTGCAACCCTTGGTTTAGCGGAAAAATACGGCGACGGTCGTGTGTTTGACACCAGCTTGTCCGAGGAGGGAATTATTGGACGCGCCGTGGGCATGGCCCAGGCCGGCCTGATGCCAGTGCCAGAAATACAATTCCGAAAGTATGCTGATCCTGCAGAGGAACAACTTAACGACTGCGGCACCATGCGCTGGCGCACGGCAAACCGTTTTGCCGCGCCAATGGTGGTCAGAATGCCCGGTGGTTTCTTCAAATGCGGTGATCCGTGGCACAGCCAAAGTGGTGAGGTGAAATGGGCCCATGCGGTCGGCTGGCAGCTGGCCATGCCCTCCAATGCCGAAGATGCCGTTGGCCTACTTCGTTTTGCCATGCGTTCCAACAATCCGACAATCTTCTTCGAGCATCGAAACCTGCTGGATGATGCTTCAGCACGACGTCCCTACCCTGGCGACGATTTTGTCGTCCCTTTTGGCAAGGCTAGTCTAGTAACCGAAGGATCGGATCTGACTATTGTCAGCTGGGGCGCAATGGTGACGAGATGCCAACAGGCGTTAACAGATAAAGTGATAAGTGCAGATCTTATTGATCTACGCACCCTCATGCCCTGGGACAAAGAGACCGTGCTGAAATCCGTGGCCAAAACCCACCGTATTCTCATTGTGCACGAAGACAACATTACCGCGGGATTTGGTGCCGAAATTGCGGCCCGTGTTTCAGACGAAGCATTCTTTGATTTGGATGCGCCGGTCAAGCGTTTGGCCATGCCCGATGTACCAAGCCCACACAGCCCACTCTTGCTGGATGCCGTGGTACCCAATGCAACAGATATCGCCAGCGCCATAGCTGACCTCCTGGAGGTTTGATTGTGAGCCACAACATAGACATCTGTTTTACAGAAAACCAAGACGGTACAACCGCAGTCATTTCGAACTGGCTAAAAAAACCAGGTGACCCGGTTTCTGCCAATGAACCCGTGGCAGAAGTTGAAACAGACAAAGTTGTAGTGGAAGTGTCTGCCCCCAGCGATGGGCATTTAGCCAGCATTGCCAAGCAAAATGGTGACGCCGTTGAACCAGGAGATGTCCTGGGGATAATAAGCACTGGACAGCTAGACTATCTGATCGACAACCAAGAGCTGGAAGCTACCCAATCACCACCCGAATCGGCTCCGATGGAAACCAATGGGCACACACGACCCAAGCTAAGTCCCGCTGTACGGAGACTCCTGAAAGAACATAACCTCGACTTTCAACAGTTGAGCGGCAGTGGTCGCGGCGGTCGTATCACCGTCAAAGATGTGACCCATTTTGTTGAGTCCAAACCAAGTACTTTTGTGCCACCCATGGGCACAGTTCCAGAGGGAAACATACGAAGCCATCGTCTGCCCCTGGATCCCATGCGCAAGAGCATTGCAGCCCACATGGTGCAAAGTCTCTTGCATACGTCACCTCATGTCACAACGGTGTTTGAAGCAGACCTCAGTCGCATCATTGCTCATAGAAAGAAACACAAACCCGACTTCAAAGAACAGGGGATCAACCTGACATTAAGCGCCTACTTTGTTGAGGCTGCCGTCCATGCCATTCGCCAAGTCCCAACGGTGAATAGTCGCTTTGCGGAAGATCACATCGAGATATTCGACGACATCAACATTGGTATCGCCACCGCTTTGGACGACAAGGGATTAGTGGTACCCGTTTTACAACAGGCTCATGCTAAGAATCTACTGGGCATCGCCCAAGACCTACAAAACATCACCGATAAAGCCAGGTCACGAAAACTAGGCACGGCAGATATGAGAAACGGCACTTTCACCATCTCAAACCACGGAGTCAGCGGCAGTTTGATGGCCAGCCCCATCATCATCAATCAACCACAATCAGCGATACTAGGTATCGGGAAGATGGAAAAACGCGTCGTAGTCCAAGAAGTCGATGGCAATGACGCCATGATTATCAAACCTATGTGCTTTATTACGCTAACGCTGGACCATCGAGTACTTGATGCGTATCAGGCGAACGGGTTTTTGTCGGAATTGGTTGGGTTTTTGGAAAATTACGGGAGCTAGAGTCAGTAACTAGTTTTCAGTAGCAAGTTTCAAGAGACAGTAGTTGTAACGAAGTCTATCGCCTTTATCGTCATCCTGCTGAAGGGCAGGATCCAGTAATACTCGGCCGCGAAGCGGCACCGACTAGAGCCTATAACCCAAAGACCTTGGCCTTAGTAAAGCGCCGCTTCGCGGCAATGTATCACTGGATCCCGGCCTACGCCGGGATGACGGCATGTCTAGGTGAGTGGCGCGCCCCTACATCCGTAACGTCGGCCGATTCATCACCCGCCCAGGTCGACGCTTGTTCAACAACATCGCCCTCACCTCGATATCCACCTGCTTGCCCGGCTCAATGAGATTGGTAGTCACTTCACCACTCTGCATGGCTATGGGTTTGCCATTCCTGAATACAATGCGATTGTTTAAGGTGGCCGGTACTTTTTCGCCTGGCACAATACACCCAACCAAATTCAAGGGGTCGGCTGCAGAAACTAGATGCAGTGATTCATCGTTTCCGTTACGGCGAATATTTCTCAGTTCCGCTACTGCGTCGGGTAATGCAAACTGCTCACCAGAAAAACCATCAACGAATCTTCCGCCACGAATTTCGCCTCGGGCTTCCATACGCCAGTACACTCTGAGCAAATCTCGCCACGGGGGCAAGTGGGTTTCTCGTTCCAGCACTTTGCGAAACACAACGCCATAGCGTCGCAATAACACCCAAGCAATATGCTCCACCGCATCCTGGGGCTCTACCTGCCACTCATCACTCAACAGTGCCCAGCGACCTGCCCGGTCAAAACCAGAGCTGACCATCTTGCGGCCACGTCGCCGACCATAGCTCGGGCGTTTGCTCGAAGGCGTTACCAAAGCTCGAATACCTGCAAAACTGTCGGAGGTCACTAGCCCCCAACTCACTAGCTCACCTAAGGCGTCTTCGACTTGGGTGCGGAGCAACTTGGATTGTTGCACCAGGTCAATGAAAAAGGATGCGCCCTGATGGATCAAGACGTCCATGACCTTGGAAGCTTGAGTGCTGAGGCTGAGATCATCCTTGTTTAGTAACGGTGCAGCACTTCTCCAAAACGAAACCGCTTGTCGATCAATCAAAGTGATGGGAGATTGTCTAATTGGAGACGAACGCTTACTGCCTGAGGCAGGTTTCACGTCCAAACGTAACCATGACGTTTTACCCGATGCACACAGCGTATCTAGCATGTCCGGGGTATATTGAAAAAGCCTGGCCGGCAGTAGTTCTGTATCCCAAGATCCAGCCGGAGAAGAAAACCCTTCCAATTGTTCCAACACCTGAACCAAGGCTTCCGCTCCTTCCGCTCGATCCGACAAACCCTGCCAGTGAAACAAGAATTGCATGTATTGGGCCGGTGATACGGGCTCGATTTCGTTACGCAGTCGTTTAATGGTGGATCTATGAATGCGCGCCAACAAACGTCGTTCACACCACTCTTCCAGCTCGTGCTCATTCGCCGTTTGAGTAAACTGACCCCGAATGACAAAGCCTTCTTGCTCAAGGGCTAATAGGCTTAAGTCTATTTGTTCTATGGAAACCTGAAGACAATTTGCCAATGATTGGGCAGTGATCGGCCCTACACCTTCCAGCCGAGACCTTGTTAGTTCCCTGATGCCATCTTGGTCAGAGTCAGCCGAATGACTTTCCAACATGGGTACGTCCGGACTGAATGTCGCATCCGGGTGAACAACCGTAAATTCCTTCAGTCTTTCAGCAGACACCCAATAGACATTGTTATTGACTTCCAAACGTGTTGTTCGGCTTTGGCCACACAGTTCCGCGAACAAATGGGACCAATCAAAACCCATCTCCTCGTTGTTGGGCGAGTGTCCACGCAAGCCCTCATCTTCGGTCAAAAACCCTAAAGTAACCAATGCATCATGCAGCTCATCGGCCGTTCTAGGCTCGGGCCAAGCCTGTTCCCGTACGCGATCGATGGCAGCCATGTCCAAACGTCCGAGGTCTTTTGCTTCTGCAGGATCTATGTATCGCCGCGACTGCACAGCGAGAGCACGTCTTTCCTCCGCCGGTGTGTCGTCCAGGAAAGCATAGGGTTTTGCACCAAGAATTTCCTGAGCCAAAGGTGACGGACTGGTCAGGTCCTTACCGATAATCTCAATTTGCTTGTTTTCGACCAACTGCAATACACGAATCAAGCCATCCACATCCATTACTTCGTGCAGACAATCATCAATAGACTGCTTCACCAAAGGATGATCGGGCACTTCTCTACGTCCCGTTATATTTTCTGCACAGGCGATCTGATCAGGAAAGACAGCGGCCACCAAATCCTCGGCATCATTGCGCTGAAAGTAAGCCGGAGATCGCTTGCCATTGTGATTGCGTTTAATGGCGAGAGCAATCGACGCAACCCAACGCCAGTGTGTGGGAAACATTGGCGCATCAAGCAGCGCTTGAATCAACACATCTCTAACAGTCTTGGAGTTAATGTAACTGGCAGGCTCAGTAATGGGGAAGCTATGACTAGATGATAAAGACAGAATTATACTGTCCTCCAACGCGGCCGCCTGTAATTCAAAATTGAATCGACGACAAAAGCGTTTGCGCAACGCCAAACCCCAAGCCCGGTTAACCCTTGAGCCATAAGACGAATGAACAACCAAATGCATGTCGCCGGTTTCATCGAAAAATCGCTCGAAAACAACTTTATCTTTGGTGGGCAGCAAACCAAGCGCCGCTTTGGCAGAGGCCAAATAATGAATCAGTTGTTCGGCGGCCGGAACTGGAATCTCATAGGTGTCGGTAACCCAACGAATGGTGGATTCCATGCCTTTTTCCAATTGTTGGTCCACTTCAGCCCGTAGTCTGGACACCGCATCTGACAACTCATCGGTACGCCCAGGAGCTTCACCGATCCAGAAAGGAATGGTGGGAGGTTTGCCTTTTGCGTCTTCCACGTGAACCTTACCCTGAGCCACCTTTAGAATCTGATAAGACGTGTTACCTAGCTGAAAAATGTCACCCGCCATAGACTCAAAGGCAAAATCTTCATTTAGCGTGCCCACCTTAAATCCTTCCGGCGATAGGACGACATCGTAGTCAAATTGATCTGGAATCGCCCCACCATTGGTGACAGCAGTGAGCTTGGCCCCTTTTCTTGCACGTATTCGCCTGTTTACACCATCGTAGTGTAAGTAAGCCCCTCGCCGACCGCGACGAGTGGAAAAACCCTGGGCCAGCATCTGCACCACTGACTTAAACCTGTCTTCGGTGAGTTCTCGATAGGGCCAGGCCTTTCGAAGTTGTTGGAATAACTCTTGTTCATCCCATTCTTCTTTTCCTGCTACTTCCGCCACGATCTGCTGAGAAAGGACATCCAAAGGTTGTCGAGGTAAGACAATTTGATCTAGCTCGCCGCGGTTGGCCGCACCCAACAGCGCTGTGCATTCCAGCAAATCATCTCGGGACAAAGGAAACAAACGCCCTTTTGGTGTTAACCCCACGCCGTGACCCGATCTACCCACTCTCTGTAAAAAAGCTGCAATAGATCTTGGTGTACCCATCTGGCAAACCAAATCGATATCACCTATATCAATACCCAACTCTAAGGACGCAGTTGCCACTAGACATTTGAGTTCCCCGGCCTTGAGTCTTTGTTCAGCCTTCAAGCGATGTTCTTTTGCCAGGCTACCGTGGTGAGCAGTAACATGCTCTTCCCCAATACGTTCAGCCAGATTCTTTGCTGCGCGTTCCGCAAGGCGACGGGTGTTTACAAAAATCAGAGTGGTTTTGTGCTCCGACACCAATTGGGCCAAGCGGTCATATAATTCGCCCCACACCTCGTTCGCCATAATGGCTTCAACCGGTGAGTTCGGAATCTCCAAAGCCAAATCTCGATCGCGAACATGCCCCGTGTCGACAATGCAACGACCGACCTCTCTGTGACCCACCAAAAAATCCGCCATGGATTCAATAGGCTTTTGAGTTGCCGAACACCCGACCCTAGTAAGGGGGTGATCAACCAATGCGTCCAATCGCTCTAAGGACAAACTTAAGTGACTACCCCGCTTGCTTCCGGCCAAGGCATGAATTTCATCGACAATAACGGTTTCTACGGTGCGCAACATATTGCGGCCGGAATCAGACGTTAAAAGAATGTAAGCGGACTCTGTTGTGGTAACCAAAATGTGCGGCGGTTCGCGCACTGCTTTTTGCCGTTCCCATTGGGGTGTATCACCGGTTCTCACCCAGGCTTTCACATCCACATCGGGCAACCCTTGCTCCAATAACTCGTCTCGGATACCCACTAACGGGAGCTGGAGGTTTTTTTGTATGTCATTGGACAGCGCTTTCAAGGGTGAGATATAAAGCACCCGAGTTTCATTGGGCAAACCTCGCTCTAGTCCTTCCTTAACTAAGCCATCGATACTTGCCAAGAATGCGGCCAGAGTTTTGCCGGACCCAGTGGGGGCTGCCAGCAAGGTGTGCTGGCGACTTTGAATGGCCGGCCAAGACTCAGTTTGAACCGAAGTGGGGGCTGAGAAGTGCTTTTTAAACCAGCCACTTACAGCCGGATGAAAGCAATCCAAGCTCATGGTGTCTCAAACAAAAACAGGTTGGGAGTTTTTCTATGACTATACCCAAGACCTGTATGTTTGTACAGGTCTTGGGGTTGCTCACCCCATACCCACCAGGCGTTGATTAATGATCCCCTGGGCTTGCTCCATGATGCCATCAATGAGTTCTTTACACGTGGGGATGTCATTAATGAGTCCAGCCACCATGCCGCATGACCAGGCGCCTGCATCCATGTCTCCTTCCATCATAATACGAGGATAAACACCCGCGACTTCTTCTACGATGTCCTTAAATTCCAATTCATCGCCCAAACGCTTTTCTTTTTCCAACAAGCTTTCTACGGCAGCGTTGTTCATCACGCGTTCCGTGTTTCTTAAAGGACGCATGACCAAACGTGTATCCAATTCGCTAGCAGCTACGATGGCATTCTTTACGTTCTCGTGTACTGGCGCTTCTTTGGTAGCAATAAAACGTGTACCCATGTTCATGCCCTCAGCACCCATAGCCAAAGACGCAACTAAAGACCGACCGTCCGCTTGCCCTCCAGACGCAACAAACGGAATTTCTAACTCGTCGGCAGCACGTGGGAGCAGAATCATATTGGGCACATCGTCTTCACCTGGATGACCACCACATTCGAATCCATCAACGCTGGCCGCGTCACAGCCAATTGACTGAGCCTTCAATGCATGCCTAACGGAGGTGCACTTGTGAATCACCTTGATTCCAGCATCCTTCAAAAAGGGAAGAACTTGAGAAGGGTTATTTCCGGCGGTCTCTACAATCTTTACGCCGCCTTGAATTATTGTTTTGATAATCGCTGGATAGTCAGGCGCATTTACCATTGGCAAGAAGGTGACGTTCACGCCTATGGGTTTGTCCGTCATGTCTTTGCACTTAGCGATTTCATTGGCCAAATCCGCCGGAGTTTTTTGAGTCAGCGCAGTGATGATGCCCAACCCCCCTGCATTGGATACCGCCGCCGCCAATTCTGCGAATCCGACAAAGTGCATACCACCTTGGATGATGGGATGTTCGATATCAAACATCTCGGTTATTTTTGTTTTCATACTCATTCTCAAATGTAAGGCGCGCTAAAATCTTCGCAATGGTCGACTATTTTCCTAAATGCCACCACAGGTGGAGTGCAAAAAACCACTTTGCATAGAGTAGGCGCTATAGCATGCGGACCAGATCGTCGCGTTCCCAATCCGTTACTCTGGCTTGAAACTCTTGATATTCCAACGCTTTAACTGCACAGAGCAAGGTCACAAACTCGTCACCCAGGACCTCCCGAAGTGGGTCACTGTTTTGTAAAGCATCCAGAGAACCATATAGATGTCGGTGCAAGGCAAAGGGAGCTTCGTATGCGGAACCTTCCACAGCAGGCCTCGGCAATTGCTTTTCCACCATACCGAGATAGCCACAGGCCAAGGTGGCTGAAATTGCGAGATAGGGATTGATGTCACTACCTGCCAGACGATTCTCGACACGTCTTGCCTGGGGAGGGCAGTCGGGCGCTCGCAAGCCCACACTGCGATTCTCCACGCCCCATTCCAAGTTGATGGGAGATGCATAGTAACTTAAGAAACGACGATACGAATTCGCATAGGGTGCAAACATCAACAAAGCCTGAGGCATATATTTTTGCAATCCGCCAATGAAGTACTCAAACAGTTTCGTGTGCCCACCCTCTTCGTTGGAAAAGATGTTGTTGCCATTTCCATCGACAACACTTTGGTGTATATGGATGGAGCTACCCGCCTCATCGGCCAAAGGCTTAGCTAAGAAGGTCACGCATAGATCGTACTCCCTCGCGGCTTGCTTTAGCGTTCTCTTGAAGTGAAACAAATCGTCTGCGGCCTTCAAAGGACACCCGTGTTCAAAGTTGACTTCAAACTGCCCAGGCCCTAACTCTTGAGAAAAAGCGCCGAGCTTGATGTCTTGTTGCTGACAGTAATCATGGACCCGACTAAAGAATCCATCGTTTTCCCGAAGTTCTGAAATGCCGTAGGGATCTCGGGTTTGATCAAACTCGACGCTGTAGTGGTCCGCCGACTCGCTGGGGTCATCCTCAGTCATTTTAGTTTTTAGCAAATAGAACTCTGCTTCAGGGGCAACCACGGGAGACCACCCTTTTTCAGCGTAGCGCTCGATCACGCGACCCAATACCGCACGTGGCGACACAGAAACCAACTTTCCGTCATCGTAACAATCCAACATAACCGAAGCAGCAGGCCGTTTTGCCCAGGGAATAAGTCGCACAGTCGTAGGATCTGGCTTCACGATCATGTCACGGTCTTCCACATTGCCATCCATGACGTATCCGCTGGTTATCGTCTGCGCTAGCAGACCTAAGGGCAGCTTTAGATCATTTGCATGCAGCTTTTCGATGGGTTGCACTTTGCCTCGAGCAAACCCATTCATGTCGCAAACAAACATCTCAACCGTCTCTATCTTGTGTTTGTTAAGCCACGCTTCCAGGTTGAATGCATCCCTCATGGTTCACCGAATAATTTTTGCGTACCCATAGTTTAACGTCTATTTGAACCGGACAGTGTAATGAAGACGACTATCACACATGGTGGAATGGGCACTTCAAAATGTGCCTATAGGCAAGGAAAAACCAACTGAAGTTCATAAGCTAAAAACCGTATAATAGGGAAATGGACATAGGAGTACCCATCAAAAATCTGGGCATGGTGGACGCGAATGCTTTGCGGGAAGCCGTACTGGCTTTGGATGACCCGACTTGGCGAATAGAAGAATTACGCCAGAAAAAATATGAGGAGGTTCACTACAACACAGAGTCTGTCATTCTTATCTTCTGCGACCACGACGATTGGCCGAATATTGATGTGATAAAAGGCGCGGGGTGGGATCACTTAAGTCATTTGGCGCTACCACTCATGCACGGCATTATCGATAAATCTTACCCCACAGGGGGCACCATAATTCGCGCCATGGCTGCAAAGCTAAAAGCGGGCAAAACCATTACTCCACATACCGATAATCATGTTTCTTTCCATCGTGGCCACCGCATTCATGTACCTATCACTACGAATAACAAAGTGCGTTTCATGATCGACGGGCGCCCCCATCGGCTTGAAGTGGGGCGGGCTTACGAAATCAACAATCAACGACGCCATAGCGTCATCAATAGCGGCAGTGAAGACCGGATCACCTTTATTTTCGACTATGTTCCTGGCCCGACTGCATAACAAACTCCCTGGACGGTGAATTCCATGACGCTCTTGGCAGTGACAACGGCACTCAAAGCGGCGCAACCCGGCGACGAACATGGGTCTATATACCTAATTAATCTCGAAACACAGCAGATTCTCAAACCTGTGTCTTGGAGTGACCAAGGTGGCGTTGGGAAAACTGACCAAGAACTGGGGCTGCGGGGCCTCGCTTTCCACGGGGAAAGAGTCTATGTGGCCAGCAGTGACAAAATTTTGGTATTTGACCCAACGTTTGAACTGCTGAACACGATAGAAAACCCCTACCTCAAAGACTGTCAACAACTGACAGTTTTCGGGCAACACTTGTTCGCTCTATCGGCAGGATTTGACAGTATTTTGGGCTTTAACCTAGAAGATGAGAGATTCGACTGGGCATTTAAAGTCGTCACCGATGGCAGAGTGTTCGGTGTTAAGAGTTATGATCCCAATGGCAACACAGGCCCTCTGCAAATCAACAAACTAAAACTCAACAGTTTGTCTTGCGATCAAAAAGGGATGTATCTCAGCGGTAAAAACACCGAGGCGTTGCTCAAATTCAGCGGCAAGGCTATTGGAGTTCTTACTACACTGCCTAAGGATGTTAATTGCGCGCGGTTGCATCTTGAAGGTGTGCTGTTCTGCGATGCCCAAGCCGATGCGTTTCGGTTTGAAAGCCCAACTGTGCGAATAGCGCTACCCCTACCGCGCCTAAGATCCGACACGCTGCCCGAACAGACAAAAGCTAACCCTCAGGGTATTTGCCTTGTTTCCGACGACCAAGTTGCCGTAGGTTCACAACCTGCCACGCTCACGGTTTATGACCTGGCAAAACAAAAACCCGGTCAAGTTATTAACCTATCGACGGACTCTCAAAATACGGTTTTTGACATACAAAAATGGCCTTTTTCTTGGCCGTCAAAGGACTGACTACCGGGTTTGCAAGATCCCGGGTTTTTGATCTTCGGGAAGCTTCATTAATACTGGCTCTAGATAATCGATGAGTTCTTCTAGCTGTGACTCGTAGTTGCGCCATAGATTCACGGACCCTTTGTATATTGGCTGACGCACTTGCTCCGAGCTTGCGGTCTTAACGGCTCGCTCGGTCTCGTGAAAGCGCAACATTTGGTCCTCCCAGTCGAGGCCGCAATGTTGGGCGATCCTTTTCGCCTGCCCCTCTAGATCAGTGACGACGTCTTCGTAGTTAACCGTCAATACTTTTCCTGGCAACGTTTGATTCCAGTGATCCATGACTCGGATGTACTCGATGTAATAGTGAGCCAAATCATAAAGGTCATATGTAAAAACTTGGCCTCGGGCAAACAGTTGCTTAAAGGATCCAAGGCAGCTATCTAAGGGATGACGTCGCGCATCGATGACCTTTGCATTGGGAAGAACCGTGTGCAAAAAGCCAATACCGATAAAGTTATTTGGCATCTTGTCGGTGAAATACTGGGACCCAGTTCGGTGGGCCATGGTGCTTTCTATATACTCTTCACCAAGCCCTTTAATTTGATGCGGTTGAAGTTCATGCATGCACTCTGGATATTTGATCCCATCCAGTCGGTTTGCACCTGACTCTCTGGCGATTCGCAGCAGGTGATGCAGTTCGGCAGTTCCTTCCACCTGAGAGTGACTGGCAAGTATTTGCTCAAGAAGGGTAGAGCCGGATCTTGGTAGACCAACGATGAGAATGGGTGAATCATCGATACATCCCTGCCCATTTCGGCTGGCAAAAAACTCCCTGGTGAACACATCTAGGATCCGATCATCAATCCGCTGCAACTCCGATGGATCGTGATTCACCTTGACTCGCTTCTTCTGATTGCCCTGGAAATAGTAGTCAAAAGCCTCCTGGTAGTCCCCTCTGTCCTCGGCTGCTTTGGCTAATGCAAAGCTAAAGGAGATTTCTGAGTCTTCTTGCGCCCCAGTTTCCGCAACTTTTTTCAGTTTCTGCTTCATCGCATCGACTTCCTGGGGCTCAAACCTAAAGGTCTTTAGGTTTGCCAAACTCCAATAGACCTCACCAAAGTCCGGTTTGGATTTCGCACAGGCACGATAGGCGTCAATGGCTTCTTGTTGTCTGCCAATAGTTTTTAAGGCGTGACCCAAACACAACAAAGAAGGAAAATGAGTGTTGTCCAAGGCCAACGCCTTGTTAAGCCATGAAACTGCATCCTCCAAGCGCCCCTCGTTCATACAGTTGGCGCCAAGCTTTTCTAACGTATGGACAGATTTTGGCTTAATGGCTAAAGCTTTCTTGTAGGCCTCATCTGCTTGGCTAAACTTCTGTTGCTCATTAAGCGCCGTTCCTAGATTGATCCATGCCATCCAGTAGTCCGGCGACAACTCCACGGCGCGTGTAAAAAAAGCCTCGGCGTCATTGTATTGATCCTTTTTGACACAGATGACACCGAGCAGTCGGAGCGCGTCTACATCATCTGGGTTATCTCTCAAAAGACTTCGATAAATGCGCTCAGCCTTATCACTCTGACCTTCTCTATTGAGCTCCATAGCTTCAACGATGGCTGCTCGATTGGGGTTTTTATCTAGGGTGCGCTGAAAGATTTCGTCAGCTTCAAGTCCTCGGCCAATAAGCGACAACAACTCCGCCAGTTTTCGATGAGCCGACGTGTTGCTTGAGTCATGTTTTATTGTGGTTTTTAGGGCCCGGACAGCTTGTTCAAGCTTGCCCTGCATCATCAAGGCTTCAGCGAGACTCTCGTGAGCAGCAGCAAAGTCCGGGACCAAACGGATCGCGTGTATCAGGTGCTTCTCTGCCTCCTCAAAACGACTCTGTTTACACAGGGACAGACCCAGCAATCTCAATAGATTCGGATCATTGGGGAAATTAGTGAGGGCGTTTGCGAGAAACTTATCGGCCCCCAGGTAGTCCCCAGACTTGATCTTCCCCACGGCGTAATTAAAAGCGCTTCGCGCTCCATTTTCCGCACGAGACGACATCGACTAAAGCCTCCCGAGTGGAGGGATGCGATCAAAGACCGGACAAACAACGTTTCCCATACAAAAAGTGTAACAAGAAACGGAGGCGGAATCCCTTTCCACCCTTAGTAGGCGGCGTTATATGTCTCAGTATCAACCACTATAAGTTCGCGATACTCCGTTGTCATATCCCAGGTGCCCACGAACCCTTTGGGCAACATGAACATGTCGCCTTCCTTGTAGGTTTTTGAGCTGCCCGCGTTATCGGTGAGTACGAGCTCGCCTTTTAATACAACAACAAATTCATCATAGGTAAGGGGTTCATCCAAAATCAGCTTCGCTGGACCTGCATCCCAAAGAGAAACTGTGTTTTGTCCTTCAAACAAGATCAATTCGCTGTTTTTTCTAGAGCCACTGGCTACGGGTGTCCAATCGATATCCCCCAAGGACTCTAACTCTCGTTTATTAAGCCCTTTCGCGTTCCACACCTCCGGAGGAGCGGCCTTTGCAGCTTCAGACGCGTAAGCCCCACTCAAACCGCTAGGCATCTCCTTGAGCAAGTGCGTCAATACACCACCCGCAACCATAGAAATCAGAATCGTCATTACCAACCGACCATTAAAAGTTTGCATTGGAGTATCCTTGTGTTTGCACAGCAGCAGCTGTGGCTGCCACGTAGAGCAACCACACAGCGGTTTATGTCAACTTAGAATGACTTGTAAAACCCGAGTCTTATCTCTCTTGGACGCACTGTAAAGACACGGTTGTCCGAGAAGCGTGGCCATATATAGGTGATCGCACGCTCGTCCCACACATTGTTAATGGATAACCAAGTTTCCCATCCACTCTCTGATCGAACGCCGATACTAAAGTCACTGATGGTGTACGAGGGTTGCCGTTGAGGAACCGTTGAACCAGCGCCAAAGAGAGAAACAGATGCGTTGGTACCATTTACCGAGTCACCAACAAAACTGAAATCGTATCTCATGTAGCCCTCTAGTCCTCCATCACCCCAAGCCAATGGTGTTGTAAACAAAGCACCCGCGGCCACTTTCCATTCAGGAACCGCTGGCAACGGATCTCCTGCATTTCCGGCCGTAATCGTGCCGTTACCGATGATGATGTCATCATCCACACTGGCATCTAGATAGGTGAAGGCTGCCGACAACTCCAATTTTTCAGTGGCCGCAAACGCAAATTGCCCCTCAACGCCGTCGATTGTCGCATTGC
Source organism: Pseudomonadota bacterium (assembly GCA_039029655.1). Classification (GTDB taxonomy): domain Bacteria; phylum Pseudomonadota; class Gammaproteobacteria; order Steroidobacterales; family JBCCFQ01; genus JBCCFQ01. The sequence goes on from JBCCFQ010000007.1 coordinate 16,950, forward strand.
CCGCATTCACAGTGGTGGCGCCTGCGATGGGTAGACTGGCTCTGATCTGATAGTCCTCCCAATCCATATTGAAGAGACTCATATTGGTGAGTAATCGGCCCTCCATCCATGTTGCCTTGACGCCGAGCTCAGTGTTCTTGAGTTTATCCGCGTCAAACGCTTCCGGGGCACCCAAGGCTATTGAGGCAGGTCGCTGATTAACGCCGCCATTACGTCCGCCTGGCCTTACCCCCTCGGAATACGTTATATAGCCAAGAAAGTCTTCGGTGGGTTTCCAAGAGACATTAAAGCGAGGGCTAAAGTCTTCCGTGGTTTCTGTCACATCAAAGTTATCAAATGGGCTGTCGCTAACGAAAAACGAGTTCTCGTTTACCCGCCGGTCAATGCTGAACCAACGACCGCCCGCACTAAAAGTCAAAGCCTCGGTCAATTCAAAACTCACCTCTCCAAATATAGCGAACGAGTCAATGTCTTGAATTTGACCGTTAAAATCGTTTCCAGCAAGACCATTATAGGTAAAGCCATCCCGGAAACCTTGATCAAACCAAACGTCTGATGGCGCCACACCGTAGTAAGTAAAGATAGAACCACCGCCGCCGTTCTCAGCAAAATCATCAACGATCGTAATGTAGTCCCAATCATTGTTGGTGTCTTCATGAAAGACGCCGATGAGCCAATTGAAACGGCTTTCTCCGTCATCTTTTGAGGTCAGCCGTACCTCGGTGGCATAGGATTTAACTCGTTGGTCCAAGCTGATGGTAGCCGTTGGATCTGGACCGAAGTCATTGTAATTCACGAACAAGTAGCAGTATGCCGTAGCGTAGCAAGTATCGTAGTCTAGAAACGCCGCCGTGCCAGTGTAGTACTCCGCAATAGCCAAGCCATTATCGCGGTATGAGGTCATGTACGCAGTGGCGTCAATGTTGTAGTCGATTTCTCGATCGTGAAACCCTGTGGCGATGGTTAGATCTGCAAAGCCCAAATCTCCCTGAACTGTCAACGCAAAGTTGTACCACTCGTCGTCACGATTTTCGTCTTTAAACTTAATCGTATTCAAATCGCCGAATGCGGGATTGAAATCAAACAAAGATCCAAGTTCTGAGTTTTGGTAAACGATTCCGGTATCGATGGTCCATTTTTCGTTGGGCCGCCAACGAAGTAGCAATCGGGCACCACGTCCTTTATAGTCGTTGATGTCTTCCTCGACAAAGGCAGCGTTGTCTCGGGTACCGCTGTTGGGTGAGTAGTCACCCGTGGTACCCAATACATTATCAATGTATCCACCCTCTTCTTCGAAAAAGCCGACCAATCGAACGGCCAATTTCTCTTCAACAATTGGAATATTGAAAGCTGCACTAACATCGTAGCTTCCGTCACCCTCGCGGGTACTGCTCAAACCCACATCAACAAACCCGGAGTACTCAGATGTATTCGGTTTATTGGTGACAATTTTTAGCGTGCCGGACTGGGAACCAGCACCATACAAAGTAGGTTGTGGGCCTGACAGCGCCTCAATACGTTCAATATCGATCAAACGCACATCGGCATTTTGACCATCTCGAGTAATGGGAATCTCATCCAGATAAAGTGTTGATGAACTGATGTCATCGAAACCAGTGGGCTGGGCAAGAGTTCCGCGAAAGGCGATGGTTGTGGCACCGGGCGATGACGTACCAAAAGATACGCTGGTTAGCTCTTTCTGATAGTCCTCAAAGTCCCGCAATCCCTTTTCACGAATGGAGTTGGTGTCAAAGGCTTGTATGGGGACCGGGACATCCTGAATGTTCTGCACTCGTTTTCGGGCAGTAACAATAATTTCTTCTAGCTCTTGAGCCGCGAGCTGCATGGGCGTACCGGTTAAAGCAGCAACGACCCCAAGTGAAACACTGGTCCTCAAGAAAAACTTTGAATTACGCTTTGACATCTAAAACCCCCAATCACCGCTACTCTAGATACTAGCGCATGAGGCGGCGGCTGCTTCCGGGCCTATAGGCGGACCGCCAAATTCAAAGAAAGCAAAACAGGAACAACAGGTTACGCCAACCTAAGTTATGTTTTCCGCTATTTGGATGACGTTGCAACGGCCGCCTGATTTGACAAGTTTTGGGGCACCCAAGTTGCGAAAGCGACACCCATAGCAATGGCGAACAAGGACAGGAAGGGCTCGAATGGCCAAAAGGGTAGCCACAGTTCTAAGTTTGCGGACCAAGCCGGAGCCGTCAACCAGGCCGTGACAGGTTCTTGCCACTGCAAACCGGTAGCGGACAGCAATAGGCCTGCAATGACGAATAACCCACCGACAGATCGCAGCCAAATCGGTGTACCCATACCCGTTCTTGTGTTGGCAGTGTATCTTTGCATACCCCAGGCAACCGGTCTGATCACAAACGCAGCAAAACCAGTCCAATAAAAAACAAAGTCAATCACCTGAGGATCGCGGTAGTAATGGAGATTCCACCAATACACGCTAAAGGGGTATGCCCACAAAAAATACACGCCGGATTTATGGAGCAACCTCCATTGCTTCGGGCTGATGCGCTTGCGGCCGAAATGAAAGGAAGTCACCACCATAGCTGCCAGAAAGATGTATCCGGTGCTACCCTCCAATTCATCTCGTAAATAGTAGATCTCTTCGAAGTAGTACTCTCGATGAAAGCCAGACATCAAGAAGATAAAGGCACCCTGCCATGCCATGGCCACCGCAAAACAAAGGCCAATGTGTTTTCGGTTTCGTAGCCACCAATTTGTAAACGCCCCAGGGAACAATATTCGCATTGAGGAAGCAGCGATGACCAAGTAAATCAGCGGCACAGCCCACCTGACGGAAAATCCGATCATATGGGATACGCCGGGCGGAGACGACATGTCTGCTTTGGTCATTTCCAAGACCATAACCAGGGACATCGGCAGCGATACAAGCCAAAACAGACCCCAACCGTTGATGGCTTTAGCCTTTAGAATGTTGTGCCACATTTGATTCATGATGTTGGGATGCTTCGCTACTGACTTGCCTAGTGTGTCCTTGAAATGGTGGGTAATCACCCGTCCCGATAGGCCCAGAAGACAACCGCCCGTTCCATGCTACCATTATAAGGATGATTCAAGCGGTAAAGGCAAAAGTGATCCAGGGCCTGATCCTGTTCCTAGCCCTCATTCCTTGGATCGCTTCCATGTTCACTTTTTACTGGCTGGACGCCAGCGGCACATGGACCAGCGAAACACCGCACCGCGGCAAAATCTCCGTCGTCATCCTGTCGGCGGGGATGGCTTTGTCATTTGCCTTGTACACCAAGTTTTTTATTCCAAGAAAAAGATAACCTCACCCCACACTTAATCGAGCTGATAGTCCTAAGCGACGCGGGACTGTGGCAGTACGGCGTATAGGCCGAGAGGTCTTGCCAAGTAGAAGCAACTAACGTATGAACTGTGACCAAATAATAATTAGGTAACCATTTTTGAGTGGCTACGACTCAATCGTTATAGGGGCAGGACACAACGGTCTCGTCTGCGCTAACTATCTGGCGCAAGCGGGGCAGCGCGTGGTGGTTTTTGAAGGTCAAAGTGCACCCGGGGGTCTCATACGGAACCGGGAGTTTTGTCCGAATTTTCATGTCCCAGTGGCTCACACGGTAAGCCACTTTTCTCAAAAAGTCGCAAGAGACTTAAAACTGGCGGAGCATGGATTCGACTCTTTTAACGCCAA
>JBCCFQ010000008.1:0-20488 GCA_039029655.1 Pseudomonadota bacterium
GCCACTCCACCGAAACCATCCTCGCCTGGGTCTTCGCCAAGGCCCAGCAGGTCAGCCTTGAGGCAGGGGCGGCCGAACTGGAAAAGCACCGTCGCGACTAGCCTAGCAAGCTTTTACGCCTCCGAGGGTTTTAGTGTTTCCCTTGCAGATTATGACCCTCAAGGATCAAGTCTAGATTGGCTTGAAGAGCGATCCGACGAATTACCCAAGATTGATGGACTAGAGGCCTACACCGATGGGTTGCGGCATATTAATCGAAACGCAGACTATTTGGTCGTTGACGCGCCAGCCCGGTCCCATGGCACTGAGCTCACGAATTTGGTGCGTCACGCGGAAACCATAATCGTCCCAGTGATGCCGTCTGCCATCGATATGAAGGCCACCAAGCGGTTTATTGAAGAACTGCGTAACGTGGGCAAAGTGGACCGTCGGGAAGCGAAAATTGGTCTAATTGCCAACCGCGTTAAGGAAAATACGCTTATATTTGAAGAGCTTGACGAGTTTCTGGAAAAGCAGCGTATTCCCTATCTAACAGCCCTTCGGGAAGCTCAAAACTATGTTAGGGCGTATAGCAGGGGTTTAGGTATTTTTGATTTGCCAGAGTATTTGGCATGGCCCGATTGGGAGCAATGGGACCCGATTCTGGAGTGGTTAGATAGTAGACGAAGTCGGCCCTAAGCTTCCTTAAGGCTTTTTGCAACGCCGATTTCCAAGTTGGGATATAACAAGACTCCACCCAACAAGTCTCTTAAGCGCTGGTTGTTAATGCGTCGAGATTCCGCAGCAAAGGACAATCGCATTTCGCTAAAAGTTTGGTGGGCCTGATCGATTCCTATTTCCATTGGAGGGGGAAGATCCGCAGCCTTCGCCACCACTCGTCTTAGGTCGCCACTGCGCCTTGGTTCCCCGTCACTCACATTAATCACCTGGTTCACATCCGTGTCGCCTTGAATCAACACGGTGCAGCAACGCACCAAGTCGTCGATATGAATGTGGTTACCGTAAGGTGCTTCGTTTGCCTTTAACACCGTGTCACCGGTCTTGGCTTGGCGCATGGGCAGTCGACCAGGTCCGTAGATCCCGGCAATTCTTAAGAACGTCCACGTGACGTTGTTTTGCTCGCACCATTGTTGAACCTGACGTTCCGCGTCCACTCGCCTAACTGAACGAGGGTTTTGGGGGTTAACAGGTTGCGCTTCGTCGATCCAGGCACCTCGGCAGTCGCCATACACTCCCGTGGTGCTCAAATAAATAAAACGATTAATGGGTTCGTGGATGCTCGCCAGAAATCGCCTCATGCGGGTGTCGCTGTCACCTTCCCGAGGCGGTGGCGTCGAGTACAAAACCACGCCCCCAGACATGAGGTTGTTGAGAGAGTTCTTGGTTTCTTGGGTGGTGGGCCGATCTAAATCCCATGCCAAGGTGGGTATATGATGTTTGGTTAACTCTTGCACCCGAGAACTTCGACGTACCAACGCCGAAATATCTTTACGCGGGTCCACTGACCATACTCGTTGTATGACTTTAAGACCTGTATAACCACAGCCGACAACCAAAAGCTTTTGCCGGGGTGAAGGAGTTTGGCTAGTCATCCTGTGGAGGGTTTAGAGCAGGTAGAATTAAGTTTAGCGGTTTGTTGAGCAATTTTAGGCCCGAGCGAAAAGCATCACTGGCGTTCTCTTTTTCACCGAAATGTTCTAGCAGCACGCCGTATAGTTGGTAGGCTTCAGCGTTCGCCCGTAACCCAAGACTAGATTCCAGGTAACTTCTTGCTTTGCCCCACAGTTCGTTGTGCATACACAGTTTGGCTGCCGTTATTAATAGGGTAGCGTTCTCACCCCGTTGTTTTAGCCAAGTTTCTGCTTGCTGAAGTTGCTTGTTACCGCTTGTCCCCTCGATATCTCCAAAAACGGCCACCAGGTCATCTTCCCAGGTGTTTTTTATGGCCTTCTGCAACACGGCCAAAGCTGCATCGGGTTCACCACCGGCCGACAAAGCCAGGGCATAGTGCTTAGTAAGCGTTGTGGTCTGTAGCTGCTTGGGCAAGTGATTCCAAATAGTTTGGGCTTGGTCGATGTCACGACCATTGGCGGCCTCCATGAGGCGATTCTCCGCCACTTTTCCGTGGAGGTCATCCAGCTCTTTTTTGGTCAGGGCTTTGTTTTTCCTAAGCTCGGGCAACAGTGTGTTTAGGCTGTCCCAGTCATTCAGGTCACGATAAAGCTTGGCCTGCAATGCCAATCCTTGAGGATGCCCAGGACGCGATTGTTCTAACTTTTGCAGGGTCGCCAGTGCCTCTTCGTGGTGCCCGTCTTGGATTTGGAGTTCGGCTTGGGTGAGCAACACGGCTGCAGCCGCCTTAGGGCTTTGTTCATAAGCCATTTTTAGCCAGGTGTCTCGTCGTTCCGTTTCACCTTGTAGTTGAGCCGCGCGAGCGGCGGACAAGTAATTCAAAAACGGCCGTTCACTTTTTCTGGCACCCAGGCTTAGTAGCCTTTCGCCTCTCGCCCAATTGCCTTCGGCCATGTCAATCAAACCATTGGCCAGCCTCTCTTGGGATTTGCGAGCGTTTCTTTGGGCGGCGTACTCGCCAAGTTGTTTTGGTGCGCGCCAAATGCGCACCAACAAACGAACAACGACATACAAGGCAACCAGCAACGCCGCCAAAATAGGTATCGAGGTTTGTATTGCATAGCCGCGAAAGTGCAGCAAAACATAGCCGGGATCATCCAATAACCAGTGAGCCAGTATTGGACTCAACAGCAGTGCTGTGAGTATGACGACCGCGGACTTCATTGGGCGTTACTTTGAATGCTGCGCAAAGCTTTCAGAGAGCCGGATATGTCCGGTAGCGCAGGGCGGATTTCCGTTGACTCCATCTCCGTGATTCTGTCGATGGTGTTCCGCACCGCTGGGTTTTCGATTTCGAAGTACTGGTTTAACCACTCCCTGGCTGCTTTGAGACTGGTCCGAAACTCCTCTTGTTTACCCTGCAGCAAAGACAATCTGGCAATTTGTAGTTGTAACTCCAAATTTCGTCTTAACAGAGTCTCGTCTTCCTGGCTCATCAATGGGGTGATACCTTCATCGGTTCTTCGCACTGTGACCAATCCTTTGACGGATCCCCATACCTTGGATACGGCTCGGTCAACGCCAGACTCTGGTGTGTCCGAGGATTGAATTTGTTGCTGTTCATCCAGTGTCGGCAATGGGTTGTCGATGGGCAGACCTGCCACGCGTTCGCCCAAACTTTGCAACTGCAACGCCATACCCGCCAGATCGCGACTCGGTACTGACTCCAAGCTCACTATTTCATCGGCTAAAAGCTCGCGCACGCGATATAAAGAAGGGTCACCAAGGGCTGTGAGACGATCATCGGCGGCGCGCAGTGCCAGAAGTGCCGTTGGCACATCCCGAGCAAGCTGCAAGCGGGTATTGGCGCTTTGTAAATAATACAAAGCCTCTGCCAAGACCCAGGTTTGACGGGCCGAGTCCGAAACCCCCTGGAGGTTCTCGAGACTCTGCTCCATAGATCTCAGCCGATCACCGAAAGCGTCAATTTCATCAAAGCGTCGTTCCATTCCCCCTTGGGTCCGCTCCAGAGCCTTTAGGTTGTCTTGATCCGAGGACAAGTTCTGTCGCAAATCATCCAAAGCGGCGGACAACTCATCATGGCTGTGAGGTGGTGATTCCAGTGCCACGGGTTCAGCGGATTCCAATGACTGCAGCTGCATCCAAACAAAAGCTGACCCTGCAATGGCAACAACGCTGAGCAAGATAGCAAGTAAGCTTAAGGCCGAGCGGCTCTTGGGCTTTGGCGGAATGGTTTCTGGCGGATGCGTTTCTTCTATCGGCGCATCAATCTCGTTATCTGCGGTCATTTATGTACTCGCTTTTTGCCGCTTGCATAGTCAATCATACAACTCACCATGTCCTCATCTGTCGCGCTCTTAGCCCGCAGTACAGATGCTCCGGGTAGTAAGTCCATTACCATGGACTCGACACGAGTGCTCGGCACAATCATAGGTATTTTGGTTAATTCGCTCTTGATGGCTTCAAGCTGGTCCAATATTACCGACAAAATATCACCACTGGTAACCGTGACTAGATTTATCTGTCCGCTTTTTAAATTTTTCACAATGGCATCGGGAATTTGCTCCACTGCCTTGCGTTTGTAGACGTCCACTAAGGTTACCTGGGCACCTCGTTGTTTGAGTTCTCTGGCAAGCTTCGATCGACCACCTACACCCTTAACAATCATCCAAGTCTGGTCCGCTACGTTTGTAAGTTCCGGTAAGCCCAATAGCCCTTCTGTGGTGTAGTCATCAGGTGTTTGAACGTTGGAAAACCCAAGCTTGTCCATGATGCTCTTGGTACTGCGCCCCACGGCGAAGACATGATTTGGAGGCTCGCGATGCTGCAGATGGGGTAGACCTAATTGCGCAGCAAAACCGCTCACAACAATGAGCCCATGAATATCCTTAACTTCGGCGAATTGCGCCCGAATAGACGACTCAGGCAAGGTTTCGATGCCCAAAACGGGGAAGCCAAAGGCCATGCCACCGGACGCGGCGATTAAGTCGCACAGGTGTTGTGTACGCCCTTTTGGACGTGTCACCCACACCTTGATGCCCTTTAGGTGGTCAGTCATGCTGCAGCAACTCGCCAGCGCCCTGCAGCAGCAAAAAATGTCCAAGGTCAGCCCCAATTTGCTGCGCTTGGTGGATTTTCCCTTCCAGGGTACCTTGAACTACCCGTTTCCCGTCGGGACTGGCCACCAACCCCCGTAAAGTCAGCCAGTCTGATTCGGCGTTTAATGTGGCAAAGCCCGCAATGGGGGACTGACAGTCTCCACCTAAGGTGAGACCCATGCTGCGCTCAGCAATCACACATTGTGCGCTGGATGGGTGATGGAGTGCCTGAACGATTTCATGGGTTTGCTCATCATCCTCGCGGCACTCTATCCCGACGACACCTTGCCCTATGGCCGGAAGACAAATCTCCGGGTCAAGTTCTTGGGTTACCACATCTCCCAAACCCAATCGATGCAAACCTGCCATGGCCAGGATAATGGCATCAAAGTCTTGTTCAAGTTTGCCCAGGCGAGTTTGCACATTACCCCGGATAGGTTGGATATTGAGATCTGGGCGTTTAGCCAAAAGCTGTGCTTGCCGGCGAAGACTGGACGTACCCACTTTGGCACCCGTTGGAAGTGCAGCAAAATCCTGGTCGTTCTTTGCCACCAACGCGTCATAGGGGTTGGCTCGGTGCAGCATGGCCGCCAAGGCAAAACCGGGTGGCAAGACCGCCGGGACATCCTTCATTGAGTGCACTGCGATGTCCGCTCTTTGCTCAAGCAACGCGACTTCCAATTCTTTTATAAAAAGGCCTTTACCACCAATCTTGGATAATGACTGATCCAGAATCTGGTCGCCTTTGGTGGTCATTGGAACCAGTACCACCTCCAGATCTTGGTGGGCTTTGGACAATTCTTTCGCCACATGCTCTGCCTGCCAAAGCGCCAAGGGGCTTTCGCGTGTCGCAATCTTAAGAAGTGGTTGGCTCACGGGGTTCAACCTCTTTTGATGGCTTTGCGCAGACTAGAGACCAAACGTCGACTGACAGACAGTTCATCACTGCTGTTTCGCAAACGTGCGTAGTAGCTCCCGTCCTGACCTTTGTCCAGTGCTAACAGCTCATGTCGCAACACTAAGGTATTGCGATGCACACGAAGAACCCGCTCTTGGAACTCTTGTTCCAGTGCCTTGAGTGAGTCGTCGATCAACACTTCTCCCTCAGAGAACTTGACCCGAGTGTACTTTTGATCACTCTGAAAATAATAAATTTCATCTAAAGGTATCAGCTGGAGTTGATTTCTGACCTTGGCACACACGTGATCCCTAGGTCTTCTGGGCTCAGTTTCTGTAATTGCCTTCAGTTGTGGTGATGATAAACGGGCCGCGTGTTGTAAAGCTCGCTCCAGTCGACTACGACGAATAGGTTTCATCAAATAGCCAATGGCTTGAGCATCAAATGCGTCGATGGCGTATTCGTTGTAAGCGGTGGTAAAAATTACCGCGGGTGGGTTGTCTAGTTCGCTTAAGTAACGAGCCGTTTCAATGCCGTCTAAGCCCGGCATACGAATGTCCAACAGTACAATGTCAGGCCGATCTGTGTTGCAAACGTCTAGGGCCTGTTTGCCATTTTCTGCCTCACCCAAAACTTGGTAGTCCGATAAGTCCTCCAAATGCCTTTTTAAACGATCCCGTGCTGGTGCTTCATCGTCTACAATCAAAACTCTCATTGATCGCCTTCCCGGGGAAACAAGATAGCGACGGAGTATTCACTGTCTGTGTGTTCAACCGTAACTTTGGCTCGTTCACCATAGGCAATGTTCATGCGTTGGCGAATGTTATCCATGGCCATCTGATTACCCTTGTGTCGAGTGTAGTCCGTGGCATTCGGGATAGGATTGACGACACGAATGCTGATGTCGTCATTGACCATCTTACCTGTGATCGTAACCGTGCCACCCTCCGACAAAGGCTCAATGCCATGATAGATGGCGTTTTCTAGTAGGGGCTGAATCGTAAGACTAGGAATTTTCGCGCGCATGGGAATATCGTTGACGTCCCACATAACTTTGAGTCGATCTCCCAAACGCAATTGCTCTATGCGTTGGTAAATTCGCGCAACCTCAAGCTCTTCTTTAACGGAGATTCGATCCCTTTGTTCCCGAAGATTTGCGCGGAACAAGTCGCTCATGTCTTCAACCGCTTCTTCTGCGGTTTCAGGGTTGGATCGGATTAGGCTGGCAATTGTATTAAGACTGTTGAATAAAAAGTGTGGGCGAATTCTGGCTTGCAGTGCCTGTATGCGACTTTGCGCTTCCATTCTGACATTTCGTTCCCATTCGTGGGATACATAAAAATAGCGCAGCAGCAAAACACCAACGATGAGGCCTATGCTTAAGTTTCGCAGCAGAAAATCCAGATGATTTGTTGGAAAAAGATCCGTATCGCCCGTGTATTGGCCCAGCCAAACCGCGGCTTCGGATACCACAGTTACCGTTAGCAATATGAGCAGCAAGGACAGTAAGGTACCGTCTCGCACGCTGCGTTTAGCCAACCAGCCCCGCAAATTACATAAAAGCCACGCACCACCCAAGGCGGACCACAACAAAAACAAGGAAGACTTTGCTAAATCTATCCAAAAGTCTTGTGCCACACTGTGTCTCGACAAAGTATGAACCAGTGCAATGAGTTCGGCCACTAAAACAATGACTAACACCATACGCGGGGCGCACAAATCGGGAAGATAAAACTGGTTGTTTGATTTGGGCTTTGGCGTTGCCATTAACGTTTGAAAAGATCCCGCTTGAGTTGAAATAAAGCCGAAATGTCTTTGTCACCGTCTTCTTGATTCATCAGTCGATCGTAGTGGATCAAGGTCATTTCCACGGTGGGTAGACGAGCATCAAACTGGGCCGCCATGTCTTGGCAAATCTTTAAGTCTTTGGCGTGGAGGCTCACCTTGAATCCCAATGGAAACTCATCGTTGATCATGGTGGGACCGCGTTTTTCTAAAAACCAATTGCCAGCGGCGCCTGAATTCAGTACCTGAATGACTTTGGCCATGGGTAAGTCATGGGCTTGCGCAAAGGCTAAGGCTTCGGTGACCGCTTGGTTAATGCCGGCGCAGGCAATCTGGTTAGCAGCCTTGGTGGCCTGACCCGAACCCACCGGACCCATGTGTTCGATGGTTTTACCCATGGCCTGCAGCACTGGGATGACCCGGTGAAAAGGCTCCTCTTCAGCACCAACCATGATGCCTAGTGTGGCAGCCTTAGCGCCTTCCGTCCCTCCGGTCACTGGGGCATCGATAAAATGGAGTTGTTTCTCATCAAGTCTGCTAGCGGCTGTTTTTGCGGTAACAGATTTAATGGTGGAGCAATCGATGATAATACTGTCGGGCTTCAACAGCGTTTTGAGGGTATCAACCAATGCCAACACATCCTCATCCGCCGACACACAGGTCACCACTACATTGCACTCGGCGAACTCACTTAAGTCCTCCGAGACTTGGCAAGGAAACTCCGAGCTAAAGGCCATAGCCTTTTCGTGACTACGATTGTTTACTAATGCCAACAGATTATTTTTGTAAAGATTTGCCGCCATGGGCCAGCCCATGGCACCCAGCCCAATAAGTCCAACGCGCATAACGATCTCACTGAGTGAAAACTAAAGGGAAATTATACGCGGGAATGGTGCAGCAAACGATGCACACCAGCCACTATTCACTAGGCACTAGAAACTAATTGCACCATTCATCAACGTCAGACTGAGCTTTTGATTTGTAAGCGTCTTGTTCCTCTGAAGAGAAATAGCGACGTTCGCCGTCACCGGTGTCTTCGTAGATTCGTCGAGAGGTGACCGCTTTTTCAAGACGTGTTCTGGCCTTCTCGCAGTTACTGGCCCTTTGCTCCACCAAGTCTGCGGCCTGTGCCCGACTCAAACTGGAATCTTTTTTCTGCTCTTCATAGATCTTGCGGCTAGCCGCCAGTTGCTCGTTCACCTTGGCGACTTGGTCTTGGTTGGTGGCCTGGGTGCGCCGAGATAAGCGCTGTGCCTGACCATCCTGAGGGGGTGTGTCTTGGTAGACTACGTTACCCTGGGCATCCACCGTCTTGTAAATGTCTCCGGCCATTGCCGGTGTCAGTAGCAAAGCGCCCAAACCCAATCCCACCATGGTTTGTTTGACCGCCCTAGCGATTTTATTGTGCATCGCAACACCCTCAGATTATGTCGAGACTAGCGCGACTATACCCCCTTTTTTTGAGGTTTTCTGTGACCGGCATCATTGCCGAGTGGAGAACCGACAAGGCCTGCACTAGACTCCGAGATTGAAGTACGGAGAAAAATCTTGGATCCAAAAATAATAGACGACCTTGCCAGACGCTTGGCCCAAGGTGTGCCCCCTGGCCTGGCCGGGCTGGCTCAGGACTTAGAGCAGAATTTCAAGGCGGTGCTGCAGAGTGGTTTGGGTAAGCTGGACTTGGTGACCCGGGAAGAATTTGAGGTGCAGGTAGGCGTATTGCGTCGTTCCCGAGAGCTATTGAAAGAGTACGAATCCCGAATCAAAGCACTGGAGGAAGCCCTAGAAAAAGGGTCATAAAGGCATACTGCGACAGGCCAAGGAGGGCTGATGTCACTTGCTACCGTTTACACCCGCGCCAGTCAGGGAATGCTGGCACCCCTGGTCACTGTGGAAGTTTTCTTAAGCGGTGGGTTGCCTAAATTTTCCATTGTTGGCCTCCCTGAAGCGGCGGTTAAAGAAAGCCGGGACCGAGTACAGTCAGCTTTGCTTTCTAACCGATTTAGGTTTCCTCGTGGACGAGTGACCGTCAACCTAGCACCTGCTGATCTTCCAAAAGAGGGGGGTGGGCGTTTCGACTTGAGTATCGCACTAGGTATTTTGCTGGCCTCCAAACAAATGCCAAGTGTTTCACTAGAGCAATATGAGTTCTTAGGGGAATTGTCCTTGAGCGGATCACTCAAGGGTATTCACGGTTGCCTCCCGGGGGTTCGAGAAAGCCGGAACGCGTGTCGGATCTGCGTAGTACCAAAAGATAACAGTCATGAAGCCAGTTTAGTCACCGATGCCAAAACGTTAGCAGCCGGTCATTTAAGCGAAGTGGTGTCTCATTTTGTTGGGGAGACGAAACTCCCGGCAGTGTCGTCGAGCCAATCGGTAGAGAAACCCGACTATCCCGATCTCAGCGAAGTCCAAGGACAAGCGACTGCTAAACGTGCGTTGGAGATTGCTGCCGCTGGCGGCCATTCACTTCTGATGATCGGTTCACCAGGGACGGGAAAGACCATGTTGGCCAGTCGATTGCCGGGACTCTTGCCCGAGCTGTCCAATGAAGAAGCCATAGAGGTGGCTTGCGTCCTCTCCTTAACCAAAAACCCGCTTCATCAAAGCAACTGGAAGCAACGACCTTTTCGCGCTCCACACCACCCGGCTTCAGCAGTGGCGCTAGTGGGGGGAGGTTCCTACCCTAAGCCTGGGGAAGTGTCATTGTCTCACCGTGGTGTTTTATTTTTGGATGAACTGCCAGAGTTTAAGCGTCATGTATTGGAAGTATTAAGAGAGCCCATGGAAAGTGGTTCGATCACTATCTCAAGAGCCAATCAACAATTGGACTTTCCGGCAAGGTTTCAATTGGTTGCCGCCATGAATCCTTGTCCTTGTGGTTACGCGGGCGACCCGGCTCAAGATTGTCACTGTAGTCAAGATCAAGTGGATCGTTACACGCATAAAATATCTGGGCCTTTATTAGATCGAATTGACATTCATTTGAATGTGCCAAAACCGCCGGTGCATTTGTTTCGCCAAGAAATCGCAAAAGAGTCACAAACTCAGGTTGTGGCAAAACGGGTTGTGGCGGCCCGAGACAAACAACACAAACGTCAGCAATGTTTGAACGCTCATCTTTGTCATGAACATACGGTGGCACTAGACATGTCAGAAAAAGCTGAGCGTCTATTAGAAAAAGCTATGGAAAAACTACTGCTGTCCCCCAGAGGTCATGACCGTGTATTACGACTGGCACGGACCATAGCTGATTTGACCGATGATGATGCAATTACAGAAACCCATTTGGCTGAAGCAATACAACTGCGGTGTTTGGATCGGCGAACGTGAGTGGTTTGAAGTAGGGCAAAAAGTTGGTGACCGGCACCTATTTGCCACTATTTACCTATTTGTTTGTTATACCGAAATACTCTTGTAACACACAGGTTGCTATTATTCGACTCCGCAGCGTTAGCTGCGCCAAAGGGGACGCTGGTGACCGTCAATAATAATGAGAATAGTGTCACGCAGGATCCGCGTGCGGGTCTGGCCAAAGTCTGGATACTCATTGCACTTTTTGTATACCTGCTGTTGATCGGCGTCGGGATCATCGGCGAAGGTTTCAAGTGGGTGTCGGGAGGGGCCGAAGGCGCCGCAAAGATATTTGCGTTTGCGAGTAACCCACTCGTAGGGGTAATTCTGGGCACGCTCGCGACGGCGCTGGTTCAAAGCTCAAGCACCGTAACGTCTGTGATCGTCGGACTCGTTGCCGGCGGCATGCCCGTGTCTATCGCGGTGCCCATGATCATGGGTGCCAACATGGGGACGACGATCACCAATACGATCGTAAGCCTCGGCAACATCGGCGAGCGCAAGATGTTCAACAAGTCGTTCCAGGCGGCGACAGTTCACGACTTCTTTAATCTCTACAGCATCGTCATATTTCTGCCCATTGAGATGATCTTTCACCCTCTCGAGCGACTCGGCGGTGTGATGGCCAAGTGGTTTGCTGGAGGGGCAAGCGCGTCAGTCTCGGATTTCAACATCATCGGTGCGGCCACGAAGCCAGTTGCGAAGTTCGTTGTCGGACAGCTGCAGTTTTTGCCTACGACCGTCGGTGCGTTGCTGGCCATCGCGATTGGCATCGCTTGCGTGATCGCCTCCGTACTGTATCTCGGCAAGCTGTTACGCTCGGTGTTGACCGGCAAGGCCATGGAAATTCTGAACGATGCCGTCGGTGGCGGACCGTGGCGCGGAATGGCGACCGGCACTGTTGTGACCGTGCTCGTGCAGTCGTCATCGACAACAACCAGCCTGATCGTGCCCCTTGCTGGAGCTGGTGCCCTGACGACACGACAAGTATTTCCGTTCACGATGGGCGCCAACATTGGTACGTGCATTACGGCACTGCTTGCGGCCACATCCGTCTCAGGTCCAACCCAGGAGTTTGCGCTGCAGATTGCGCTGGTGCACCTGCTCTACAACGTATTCGGGGTTCTCGTGTTCCTTTACACGCCGTGGCTCCGCGACTTGCCGGTCAAATCTGCCGCCTGGCTCGGCGACAAGGTTGAGGTTGATCGAGGTTGGGCATTCGGCTATATCGCTACCGTATTTTTTCTGATGCCGGGATTCGTATTTGCAGGCGAAGCAGTGTTCGGTAAACCGCAGGAAGACATCGCAGCCGCGGAACAGTCTGATCAAATCCATGAAGCCCAGACCGAGCTCGAGGAAGCCAATCTTGAGATAGAGTGATAGATGCCAGTCACTTGCATCTCTAGCATTGTTGCCAGGGCCCATTGCGCGAATCAAAGTGGAGTCAAGGAGACCTAGAGTCCAGAGTAAGTCGCCCATGATTTTGAAACTCATGCTGTTGCGCAAATGCTTTTAGCCACCAAAGCAGCAATAGTCGGTGTCCGGGCTTGTCACTCCGTTGCGGATACCTGAGCCAGCCACATCGATTTGGCGCGGTTGAGACTTAAAAAGAGTGGGAGCGACTCTGACTCAGAATGGTCTCCTGCTTGTAGTCCTGCAAAGCTCGCCACGTATTCCGGCACAAAGACCCTGTCCCGAGGGGCCAGATCGCTAGTACCAGGATGAATCCCAATACCGGTAAACAGCTTAGGAGTCCAACCGCAACCACCGTGACAGAGATCGCGATTAGTGACTGCCACGCGTCGTCCACCATAAATAGGTAAATGCCGAAGACGTTGGCACAAAGAACGGGACATTCTTAGCCAGCTTGATTCAATTGCTACCGTTTCAACGATATTCAGAGGGGCTCGGTAATCCACAATTAATTGGGGGTTCAATATGTCCTAACCTTTTCCGAAGACTACTAAGAAACCAGGGATGTCAGGATGACACCAGCTGCCCACCCCAACATTTCCGTGCTGATGCAACTTGATCTTCAGAACCTAGACGCATGCACAAACATCTTTGCGGGCGACTTCATTTGGCACTACTTCAATCCTCGTTTGCCCGATGTGCACGGTGATTATTGTGGTGTTGACGGTCTAAAACAGTTTTTCGCAATAATGAACAACCAAAGCAGCGGAAGTTTCAGAGTAAACAAGATTGATGGTTGGACCGTGGGCGATGAGCTTGTTGTTACTCAAGTGTGCAATCAGATGAATTTCGAGGGCCAAGACATGGAATTCGATGCAATCGTCGTTTGGCGGATCGTCAACAGTGAGATCGCGGAAGCATGGGATATTCCAGCCATCAATACGATTCGTAAGAGTTGAGCGGCGATAACCTCACGATGGCGATGCAACTAAAATCTGCTGATGATCGTAAGGTTGCACTCCAAGCGGAAGGGTTAACAAAAATCTATCAGTCCGGTGAAGTTGAGGTTGTTGCGTTAAACAATGTTGACTTGGGTTTGTATTCCGGAGAAATGATTGTACTACTCGGCCCATCGGGTAGTGGTAAGTCCACGCTTTTAAACATCTTGGGAGGACTTGATACTCCGACCCGTGGAAAAGTTTTCTTTCATGACGAAGAGATTACCGCAACTGATGATGAGACGTTAACTCGCTATCGACGTGACTATGTGGGTTTTGTTTTTCAATTCTATAATCTCATCGCAAGTCTGACTGCCTGTGAAAACGTCGCACTTGTAACTGAGATTGCCCAAAACCCCATTGACCCAGTGGAAGCTCTCAAGATTGTTGGACTGGGTGATCGAATCGACCATTTTCCCGCACAGCTCTCGGGAGGAGAGCAGCAACGTGTTGCCATTGCGCGCGCAATCGCTAAACAGCCTGCCATCCTACTTTGTGATGAGCCGACCGGTGCATTGGATAGCAAGACCGGCATTGTGGTGCTGGAGGCTATCGAGACCGTGAACAACGAGCTTGGTACCACAACCGCCATCATTACTCACAACTCTGTCACCGCAGGTATGGCCGATCGGGTAGTTTATTTGGGTGACGGTAAGATAACGCGTATCCGTTCTAATCCCACACGGATGTCCGCTGCCGAACTTGACTGGTAACCATCGTTGAAAGCAATTGACAAAAAGTTGGCTCGCGACCTATGGAGACTCAAGGGGCAAGTTATCTCGATTGCTCTGGTGATTGCTTCCGGAGTTGCGCTCTTAGTTATGTCATTGTCTACCTACGAGGCCTTACGAATTACGTCCGATGCCTATTACGACCGGTATCGATATGGCCATGTGTTCGCCACGGTCAAACGGGCACCGCTGCATCTAGAAGAACGCATTCGAGCATTGGAAGGTGTGCAAAGTACGCAGCTTAGAATCTCGATGGAGGCGATACTTGATATCGGCGGGTTCCCCGAACCATTGATGGGGCGCTTAGTGTCTATCCCTGAGGGCCGTCAGCCTGATTTGAATCGCCTAATGCTAAAAAGCGGTCGGTTGGTTGAGCCAGATCGCCCCAACGAAGTGGTAATCAGTGAGCCCTTGGCGAATGCTCACGGCCTTGCGTTGGGTGATACGATCCACGCCATCATTAATGGTAAAAAGCGCGGCTTGCGTATCGTAGGAACCGCACAGTCACCAGAGTTTATTTATGTCCTTAACCCGTTTGCGCTCATGCCAGACAAGAAACGCTACGGCATTCTTTGGGTGGGGCGCAAAGCACTGGAAGCCGCTTACGATTACGACGGCGCCTTTAACGACTTATCACTCACGGTATTGCGAGGCATAGACACTCGAAAAATCATTCAAGCACTTGATGAATTGCTCGCACCTTATGGTGGCGTCGGCGCAATAGATCGTAAAGATCATCTATCTAATTGGTTTGTACAAAATGAACTTCGTCAAAATCAGACGTCAGCGCGGATATTGCCATCAATTTTTTTGCTTGTGGCTGCGTTTCTAACCAACACGGTGTTGACGAGACTCATCATCACCGAAAGAAGTGAGATCGGCCTGATGAAGGCCTTTGGATACAGCAATCGAGAAGTGGGGTGGCACTACGCAAAGTTCGTCATCGCCATTACATCGATCGGTGTTGTTCTAGGATGGGTGTTTGGCGCAATTCTTGGCAGGATTAGTACAGATTCCTACGCTCAAAACTTAAACCTGCCACTCCTCATTTACGAGCCCAGCGCGCTTTCCTTTTTAATCGGTGCAATTGTCAGTCTCGTGATAGGACTACTCGCCAGTGCCAGGGCCGTCAAACAAGCGGCTGGGTTACCACCGATTGTCGCGATGAATCCGCCGAAACCGCCGATTTTTCGCAACGAATCAGGGCTCATGCGTCGGATGATGCCGTCTCTTGACGAGCCAACAAGAATCATCGTTCGGCAACTAACCCGCTGGCCGGCTAGGGCGGTGCTAACTGCGTTGGGCTTTTCCGGAGCAATCGCAATGATGGTTCTGTCCCTGTACTTTGACGATGCTGTCGATGAGATCGCGCACGCTCACTTCTACGAAGCGCAGCTCGAGGATATTGCGCTTGGGTTCAATGAGCCACAGTCGACCGAGATCCTTGGAGATATTGGAAGACTTCCTGGAGTGTTGTCGGTGGAACCGATGCGCATCGTTCCCGCTGATTTGGTTTCCGGTCATATAAGACATCGCGGTGCGATCCACGGTATCTCAGCGAGCTCAAAGTTGACGCGTATTTATGATGTTGACAATGGACCTATCCCGACACCCACAACCGGCGTCATTCTGACTGCGCGATTGGCTGAAAAACTCAAGCTAGACGTCGGCGATATATTCGAAGCACACATCTTGGAGGGTCGTCGTCCGAGGGTAAAGCTTACTGTTGAGAGTACCTATGAATCCTATCTTGGCATGTTCGCGTACCTGGATATCAAGGTTCTTAATCGATTGCTTGGGGAGCGACCGCTGACGCAATACGTTAACGCGTCCATTGATGAGGAAAGACAAGCGGAACTCCTTTCGCGTTTGAAAAATCTTCCCGCCATCTCAACTGTGGCTCTAAAGTCGGTTGCGGTGTCTAACTTTCAGCAGACGGTGGCCGAGACGCTGATGATCTTGGTGGGGTTCTTCAGCATATTCTCTTTTTCGCTGGGGTTTGGTGTGACCTATAACGCTCAGCGAATCGCATTATCGGAAAGAGGTCGAGAATTAGCCACACTCCGCGTACTGGGTTTTTCCAATTGGGATGCGCTTTACATTTTGCTTGGCGAAACAATGGTGCTCGGATTTTTGGCTTTGCCAATTGGGTGTCTTTTGGGTTGGGGATTGACCGCGGTTTTTGTCAATGCTGGGGGCTTTCAAACGGAGCTGATGAGGTTGCCGCTGGTGATCTTACCAGCAACATTCGGGTTTGCAGTGCTGGTCCTCTTGCTGGCGATTGCAGCCTCGGGGGTTGCCATGAAGCGGTCGGTTGATCAGCTCGATCTCGTTTCCGTGCTAAAGACCAGAGAATAAATAGGAGTGAATGAGATGAGCAAGCGGTTGGTGATTTGGGGCTCTATTTGTTTATTGGTGATGATCGGTTTGATCATGGCTCTTTGGCCTCGCCATTTGCCTGTCGACATTGAAACCGTTTCCACTGGCCCGCTGATGCAGACAGTAGGTGACGAGGGTGAGACTCGAGTCGTTGACATCTTTGTGGTCTCGGCACCTATCACAGGTCGGTTACGACGGATTGAGGCGGAATCGGGTGATACGGTTGTTGCTGGTGAAACCATCGTTGCTGAAATAGAGCCCACAGAATCTCAATTGCTTGATCCCCGAACCGAGGCAGAGGCCAGAGCGCAGCTAAGCGCCGCTGAGTCTGCCGCATCCTTAGCGGAGGCAGAGCTCGATAAAGCCAAGGCGGAACTCCGATTTGCTGAGGCTGAGTTCAATCGTTCTCGCGAGCTGGCGCAAAAAGGAACGATCTCCGAGAGTAATCTCGACGCTGCCGAGCGAGCTCTTGATACCAGCAGGGCAGCGATGGGTGTCGCTCAGGCCACTATGCAGGTGCGCCAGTACGAGCTCGCGCGAGTGCGGGCACGCCTGATGTCTCCCGCCGAAATGGCGTCGAGCCGGAAGTCGTGTGAGTGTATTCATATTCGAGCTCCCGTTGATGGACAGATCTTGCGAGTACTCCGTGAATCAGAGGGTTTTGTTCGGGCAGGCGAGGGCTTGATTGAGATTGGAAATCCGAATCGACTAGAACTGGTTGTTGACTTGCTATCAGTGGATGCAGTCAAGATTGAAGCGGGTGATTCTGCGCTGGTAGAAAACTGGGGTGGCGATGTTGATCTTCACGCCCGGGTGAGTCGGGTTGAGCCCTTTGGGTTTACAAAGGTATCAGCGCTAGGTATCGAGGAGCAACGAGTCAACGTAGTTCTTGACATGGTTAGCCCACGTAAAGAATGGCAGGCGCTTGGGCACGGATATCAGGTGGATGTGCGGATCATACTCTGGGAAGGTGAGTCGGTTTTGCAGGTACCCCTCACCGCCCTTTTCCGTGATGATGAGGACTGGGCGTTGTTCGTCAACGACAATGGCAAGGCAAGGAAACGCATGGTGAAAGTTGGTCACAAGACGGCAACCGACGCCGAGATCTTATCGGGGTTGCGCTCCGGTGAGCAGATTGTTGTCTATCCTAGTGAGAACATCGACCAGGGCGTGAGTATTGCTGCTCGCTAAGTCGCACAATTGTTGCCGAAGCACAACGACAGCCAGCTAACAAGTGACAAGTCACCAACCTTCCGAAAATCCAATAATAGTCAGTGTTCGGACCTATACCTTAGATACCGGTTTAGACAGGGCTTCGGCGAGCAAATCGAAGACCACGCGAAGCCGTCGACTTGTTCGAACTTCACGGTGGGCGACCAGCCAAAGCTCAATAGGCAATGGATCAAACTGATCAGGAAGCACTCGAACAACAGCTGCTTCGGCATCACCCACATCTTCCGGCATAACACCAATCGCAACGCCTTGCTTCACCAACTCCCAATGCACAAGGTGGTTGTTGGTTACGATAGAGAATTGTCCAAGGGTGACAGGTATGCCACGCTGGTTCAAAGCATCGACAAACTCACGGGTACGATTGAAGCCAAGGAACTGAGCCTTCGTTAGTTCCGCCAGATGGGTTGGATTTCCAATTTTGTCTAAGTATGCAGAGGTCGCGTACAACCGGGCGGGCTGGTCTTTTATCCTGCGGCCAATCAGATCAGGTTGTGTTGGTCGGTAGGCGCGAATCGCTATATCGGCTTCCCGTCTTTTTAGGTCACTACTTACATTGGAAGCGATGATTTCGATCTCAATGCCCGGATAGTCAGCCCTGATTTTGGCAACAATGGGTGGCAGTACATAGGCCGCCATCACCTCTGTTGCAGTAATACAAACCACACCTTCCAACTCGTCCGAGCGACCCGATGCCATTAGCGATAAGCGGTTCGCCGCTTCTCCCATGCTCCGAGCATGTTCAAGCAGATCAAGACCATTTGGTGTCAAGACTAGACCACGACCAGACCGCTCAAACAACGCGATACCGAGTTCTTGTTCAATGGCAGTAACCTGGCGGCCAAGTGTGGGCTGAGTCATATCTAGTGCCGTTGCCGCTCGAGAAAGAGACCCCTCTTCAGCAGCGACGAGAAACGCTCGCACCTGATTCCAGTCAAAACGTATTGACTGCCAACTTATACGATTTTGCATATCTTGTGTGCCTTTTTTGGTATTCAGTGCGGTAAATTGTATATGTAACATGTTTAGCTGTTTAGTCAATGGAACACAGAGGATTAATCATGGCTGCTACCACCTATTTATCTAGTTTCTGGGATCGGATCGCTGATCGGTATGCAAAGAGGCCGGTACCTGACGAGTCCATCTACCAGCGCAAACTCGCCATTACTCGAAAGTTTCTAAGACCCGGTGACACGGTGCTTGAGGTGGGTTGTGGGACCGGGACAACGGCGATTCACCATGCACCGAATGTGTCGCATATTCATGCAACCGATATTTCCGAGCGAATGATTGAGATCGCGCGGGAACGGGCCAGCGAAACCGACCTGACCAACATCACGTTCGAGCAAGCGGCGCTGGAAGACTTGGATCTGCCAATGAAATCGGCGGACGTTATTCTTGCCCTCAACCTTTTGCATCTCGTCCCTGATCGCCATGTGGCAATTTCTATTTTGGAGGGTTGGTTGAAACCGGGTGGGATCCTGGTCACCAGCACCGTATGTCTTGGTGACAACATGCGCTGGTTTCGCTACCTAGCACCGATTGGTCGAGCCCTCGGCCTGATGCCACTGGTGAAAATCTTCGACATGGCTGACTTGAGAAAGGACTTAACGAATGCGGGTTTCCACCAGGAAGTTGATTGGCCCACCGCTGATGGCAGAACGCTGTTTGCGGTCTCTCGCAAACCCCAGTAGGCGTCTATTGAACTGTATCAAAGACCATTGTGAAGACTACGAATAAGCGCTTTGAACAAGCGGGCCTGTGAAGATCCGTGACCGGCGCCTAACTTTTAAAACCGAATAGCGGGGTCTTCCGAAAATCCAAGAATCTAGGCGACCAATCAGTTGCCTTGCTCAATTTGTCCGCGGACATTTGCTGGTCTATGGTTGGGCCGAACGCCCATGCCCCATAACGTTTGATCAACTCATCCACATCTACGGTCACATATTTAAAATCTTGGTCGAAGTGATTCGAAACCGACTGGGCAATGTCTCTTACATACACGCCCTCTTGAGAGGTTACATTGTAGTGACCACATAGCTGCTGATCTTCCAGTAGGTCGCAATACGCACGCGCAAGATCGCTTCTCTCGACGATCGGCCACCGGGTTTCTGTGCTACCCCAAATTTCTATGGGTCTCCCATCTTTTGCAGCGAGAATGAAGTCTTCGAATACGCCTCCATCCTCATGGTAAACCATTGCCGGATGCACAATAGCCGTTAACAATTTTTGAGAGGACAATAGTTTCTTTGCAACTTGAGTGAACCAACTGAAGGCCCCAATTGGTCTGAACGGGGTTTCCTCCGTCGCAACATGATCGCCCGTTTCACCGTATTGCCAACAGCCTCCTGTGTAAATGAAGCGTAACGACTCTGCGCGGTGAGAAACAGCATCCATCAGAACATCTGTCAATTTCCGATCGATTGCACCCATGTTGTCTTCAAATGTTGAGGCGGTGTGGATAAGCGCATCATGATCGGAGGCAATCTGCATCCAACTCTCAGGATCTTCAATGTTTCCACGGACTACGTTGATGCCCTGTGAAGTCAACGCCTCATCAGCTCGTACGGATCGACTTAAGCCGGTCACGTCATGCCCCCTATTTTGCAACTCTCTCACTACTCCGGTGCCAATAGAGCCCGTTCCACCTAAGATAAATACTCGCATGGTTGCTGAATTCTCCTTGCACCCGAAAGAAGAGTCGAGTGTAATACCTCAACTTAAGTTTAGGTCAAATCAACTTGGTGTCCCCCGTGTCGTTTATTTTGATTGGTGAACTGGCTGCGCGAACTGGTGTTTCTGTTTCAGCGCTACATTTTTACGAAAGGAAAGGCTTAATAAAATCAACCCGTAATGATTCCAATCACAGGATTTTTCCACGCAGCATCATTCGACGAGTCACCGTTATTCAGATTGCTCAGAAAGCAGGTTTAACACTCAGAGAAATAGGGTCGGCGCTTAGAGAGCTACCATCGGAGAGAGTAATTTCTGCAGGTGATTGGAAGACCC
>JBCCFQ010000009.1:0-19909 GCA_039029655.1 Pseudomonadota bacterium
CGAAGCCCGAAGCCCGAAGCCCGAAGCCTGGCAGGCCGGTTATCGCTATCTCTTGAAACTAGAAACTTTGCTACTTGCAACTGGCTCAGTGCGCTTCATCCCAATTCTCACCAACCCCAGCATCCACCTTAAGTGGTACCCGAAGTTCCGCAGCATCTGCCATTAAAGCGCTGACCTCAGTTGCCGTTTCATCCGCAATACCTGTCGGTACTTCAAACACCAGTTCGTCGTGTACTTGCATGATTAAGCGAATGTCTTTGTCTTGTAGCCAATCAAACACCCGCAACATTGCCAGTTTAATAATATCGGCTGCAGTGCCCTGCATGGGGGCATTGATGGCGCTTCGCTCCGCATACTGTCGACGTTGGTAGTTTCTAGATTTGATTTCAGGCAGATACAATCGACGGCCAAATACGGTTTCAACAAATCCTTGTTCTCTGGCTTCCTCTCGCGTCCGATTCATATACTCCTGTACGCCTGGATACCGCGCAAAATACAAATCCACATATTCCTGGGCCGATGTGCGACTAATGCCCAATTGTTTTCCTAGACCGAATGCCGACATGCCATAGATCAAACCAAAATTGATGGCCTTTGCTGACCGTCTTTGCTCTCCACTTACTTGGTCTAGTTCCACGCCAAACACTTCCGACGCTGTGGCGCGGTGAATGTCTGCCCCAGCCGAAAACGCGGAAAGTAATCCTGGGTCCTCAGACAAGTGGGCCATAATTCTCAGTTCGATCTGGGAGTAGTCGCAGGCCAAAATCTTGTGATCCGGCGGCGCTACAAAAGCTTGGCGAATGCGACGCCCTTCGCTGGTTCGAATGGGAATATTCTGCAAATTGGGATCGGACGAAGACAAGCGCCCAGTAGCGGCAACAGCCTGATGATAGGAAGTATGGATACGCTTTGTTTTTGGATTGACCTGTTCAGGTAGTTTGTCTGTGTATGTGGACTTTAATTTGCTTAAACTGCGATGCTCCAGAATTACCCGAGGCAAGTCATAGTCTTCTGCTAATTCTTGCAACACATCCTCAGC
The DNA here is from genome assembly GCA_039029655.1 of Pseudomonadota bacterium. Classification (GTDB taxonomy): domain Bacteria; phylum Pseudomonadota; class Gammaproteobacteria; order Steroidobacterales; family JBCCFQ01; genus JBCCFQ01. The sequence continues at coordinate 1,040 of JBCCFQ010000009.1, forward strand.
CGTGGAGGGCTGTCCTTTGGGTGTTTTTCTCAACACAGGAATTTCCAGTCTCTCGAACAGAATTTCCTGAAGCTGTTTTGGCGATCCCAGATTGAAAGGGCCGCCGGCAAATTCATGTGCCTGCTTTTCAAGCTCAATGAGTTGAATGTTTATTTCTTTGGACTGCTTGGCCAGCATGTCCGTGTCAACCAAGACACCGTAGTGTTCCATGGAAAACAAAACCTCCACCAACGGCTGTTCAATGTCCTGGTATAGTTTTTTGAGCTTTGGTTGATTGCTCAGTCTTTTCCAGATCGCGTTGTGAAGTTGCAAAGTGACGTCGGCGTCTTCTGCGGCGTAGGGAGAGGCGGATTCGATGGGGACTTCATTGAAGGTCAGCTGTTTTACGCCTTTTCCTGCAACATCTTCAAAGCGTTTGGTCTCAACGTCCAGATACAACTTTGCTGCGGAATCCATATCATGTCGGCAAGCCGTGCTGTTAAGTATGTAGGACTCCAGCATTGAATCGAAAGCCACCCCATTTAGCTGGATATCGTGATTTGCCAAAACATGGGCATCGTACTTCAAGTGATGACCGACCTTCTTAATCTCAGGGTTTTCAAGTAACGGTTTAAGCAGTGCTAAGCCACTGTCCCTGTCAATTTGATCCGGTGCACCAGGATAATCATGGGCGAATGGAACATAGGCGGCGGAATTCTCCTCGACGGCGAAGGACACACCAACTATCTCGGCCTCCATATAGTTAAGACTTGTGGTCTCAGTGTCGAACGCCATGTAGTCTGATTTCGAGATCTTGTCCACCCAAGTCTCTAATTCTTTCTCAGAAAATATCGTCTGATAGTCGGCGGGTGTGTCGGGCTTGCTGCTTGTTGGAATGTCGCTAGAAAATTGTTTCGCCAGCTGAGTCAGTTCAAGCTGTGAAAATAGTATTTGTAGCGCTTGCCCATCTGCACCCTGGGTGCGCAAGTCTTCCAAATCAAGTTCAAGACTCAAGTCGCACACGATGGTGGCTAGTTTTTTGGACAGCAACAGACTCTCAATATTATCTCTTAAACTTTCTCCTACTTTTCCTTTGATATCATTTTGATGCTCAATAAGTGAGTCAACGGTGCCGTATTCGTTTAGCCACTTAGAGGCGGTTTTGGGTCCTACTTTGGGTACACCAGGTATATTGTCAGAGGTATCACCTACCAGACCAAGATAGTCGATTATCTGACCTGGCATAACACCGAATTTGTTTTGTACCCCTTCAATATCGAAAACCTGATTGTTCATCGTATTGATGAGAGTGATGTCATCCGTTACCAGTTGTGCCAAGTCTTTATCGCCGGTGGAGATGAGACAGCTGCGCCCCGCCTTGGCCGCATCTTGAGCCAGCGTGCCGATAACATCATCTGCTTCCACGCCCGGTATTTGAATCAAAGGAAAGCCCATGGCCTTTATGGTTTGATGTAGCGGTTCGATCTGCAGTCGCAAATCATCGGGCATGGGAGGGCGATTGGCTTTGTATTCTTTGTAAAGATCATCCCTAAAGGTCTTGCCTTTGGCGTCAAAAACCACCGCCATGTGGGTGGGCTGGTAGTCCTTTCTCAGTCTTTGCAACATGTTTAGAACACCATGAATGGCGCCCGTGGGTTGGCCAGTGGAAGTTGTTAATGGCGGCAGCGCATGGAACGCTCGATACAAATAGGAGGAACCATCCACTAACACAACGGGTACGCTAGACGTTCTTGTGGTCATGTTATTGGCTCAGCAAGATCTTTTTGTCGTTGACGAATCAGCGTTGCTCGTCCGTCGTCAATCAAGACTTCTGCGGGTCTTGGGCGCCCGTTGTAGGTTGAAGTCATCACGTAGCCATAGGCGCCCGCACAGGTGACTGCAAGTAAGTCATCTTGGTGAATGGCTAACTGTCGTTCTTTGCCGAGAAAATCTCCACTTTCGCAAACAGGGCCCACCACATCCCAAGTCAGCGGTTGTTCTTGATCACGCAAGCGACAGTTCAGAATATCGTGCCACCCCTGGTACAACGCAGGGCGCAAAAAGTCATTCATGCCGGCGTCGACAATGGCAAAGTTTTTCGCGTCGCTTTGCTTCAAGTATTCAACGCGGGTTAACAAAACACCGGTATTGCCCACCATTGAACGACCCGGCTCAATCTTTAAGGTGACATCTGGCGGTATGGTGGTCTCCAATGCGTCTATCCATTCATTGATGGTGGGTGCGTCGGCTGTCGCAGCCAGACCACCTCCCAAATCCATACTGGTGATTTCGAATCCAAGCTCTGTCATCGTTTGTCGGAGTTGCTCCAGGCTCAGCGCTGCTTCGGCAAAAGGCTCACACTTCTCGATTTGGGATCCAATGTGGCAAGCCAGTCCCATAAGAGAAATATTGGTTAATCTCTTTATAGTCTTTTCGAGCTTTGGAACTTCTGCGATGGGAATACCAAACTTGTTTTGTTCTAGACCCGTCGCAATGTAAGGGTGAGTTCCGGCATCTATGTCAGGATTTGCTCGGATGGCAACATTGGCTATTGTGTTCTGTGCACCCGCCAATTCGTTAATGCGTTCAAGTTCCGCAACCGACTCCACATTGAAGTGACCAATATTGTGGTTCAGGGCGTGAACGATTTCTTGCCTGGTTTTGCCAACACCAGAGAAAACGATGGTCCTAGGGTCTGCGCCAACGCTTAACACCATATCGAGCTCGCCCGCCGAAACAATATCGAATCCGGCTCCAAGCTCTTTGAGTGACCGCAATAGGGCGGGATTAGCATTGGCCTTTACCGCATAACAAATCAGGTGGTTTTGCCTTTGAAAAGCACTTTCGAATCGTGCCCAGTTTTCTCTTAAGGTCTTGGCGGAGTAGACGTAACAAGGCGTGCCGAACTCTCTTGCCACATCTTCAAGTGCGGTTCCGTCCACCGTGAGCCGTTGGTCAGAGTCATACTGAGTCATTGTTATTCTCTGAATCGGATTCATTCTCCTCTTCCACGGGTTCTTCTATGGGTTCTGGGGGTTCGGAGGTTCTCGGGAGGTACAAAGCCCCTTTTTGTCCACATCCGCCGAGGAAAAATGCCAAAATTGTGAACAGCGCGATGGAAAGCTTGCGTTGAGTCACTTAAAACATCCTTTGGGAAACTGGGTCGGGAAGCGAAGTATACCTGCTCCCACTAGACCCGCCCATAAAGAATTGGTTGGTGAAAAGGGCTGCAATATGTCTATATTCTGGTTGTTACCCGTTGGGCTGCTGTTGCTGGGTCTGATTTCATTGGTGCTGGCGGTCAAGCAGATGTTTCGGGTCAATGCGGTTACTACCGCGAGTCGGATGACACTGTTTGCCGTGATGTCCACGGCCGCGCTGAGTCTGTTCTTGGTAGGCAGTAATCTGTTCACCTATCAGCAATTGACCCAAGAAGACATGGTTGCCGAGGTGAAGTTTCGAGAATTGCAGCCAAAGATATATGAGGCTACGGTCACGCTAGAGGACGGTACAACCAAACTGGTTACGTTGTTGGGTGATGAATGGCAGTTTGATGTCCGCATGATCAAATGGGATAACAAAGTGACCCTAGCGGGTTTGCGGCCGATCTACAGACCAGACAGAATCAGTGGTCGATACACTGACATCGAGGAAGAGCGCAGCAATCCCAAGAGCAGCCACGGCCTCAGCCAAAACCCCGGGGTGGATGTATGGGATCTGGCCAATAAGCATAAAACTTGGCTACCTTGGGTGGATGCGTATTATGGCAGTGGCACCTACTTGCCAATGGCGGATGGTGCGAGCTTTAATATACTCATAAGCGATACGGGTCTAGTTGCGAGACCCATCAACCAAACGGCCCAAGACGCAACCGAGGTCTGGTAAGAGGAAAAAATCCGGTGTCTGAAATTTTGGATTGCGTGGAAGTCACTACTGGCACCACGCCTGAGGGTAGTGTTGTCTGGCTCCATGGACTAGGTGCAGATGGGCACGATTTCGAGCCCATCGTACCCCACCTGGGTATCAATACCCCATTACGATTTGTCTTTCCCCACGCACCGGTACGGCCGATTACCATCAATGGTGGGATGTCAATGCGAGCTTGGTACGACATCCTAGCGTTTGATCGAAACGCCATCCAAGACGAACAAGGAATCCGGGACAGTGCAGAGCTTGCCCATGCACTCATGCTTCGAGAAGTAGATCGGGGAATACCCTGGAACAAAATCGTGCTGGCGGGTTTCTCTCAGGGGGGTGCTATCACCCTATACCAATCTGTCCGGATGAAGGAGCGTTTGGCAGGTATCATGGCCTTATCCACCTACATGCCTATGGAAAAACACTTTGACAGCGAGTCAGTTTCTACCAACAAAGACACGCCTTTCTTCTTAGCCCACGGTCAGTACGATCCGGTGCTTCCCTGCACTATGGGGGAAGATGCTCATAAGTTGTTAACACAGCACGGGTTTAAACCACAATGGACGGTTTATCCAATGGAACACAGTGTGAGTATGGAAGAGATCGCTGATATCAAAACCTGGCTGGCAGGCGTTTTCGATTAGTCCGTTTCCAATGAGGTTTTTAACGGAATCTCAACAGTCTCAACGTGCTCTGTGAGTCCGAACAGGTGGGTATAAAAGGCAAACTCGCTGTCTATGACAGTTTTGATGGTATCCGCTTTTCGAAAACCGTGGCCTTCACCCTCAAACAATCGATAGCACGTATCAATCCCGTTTCGACACAGTGATTCATGCATGGTTTCCGATTGGGATGGCGGCACTATCTTATCTTCCGCACCTTGGAAAAAAATCACCGGTGACGAAATTCTATGATGATGTTCAAATGGCGAACGTGATTTGTAGAGTTCTACTTCCTCAGGATATGGACCGATGAGAGAGTCCAGATAGCGGGACTCAAATTTGTGTGTCTCTTGGGCCAAGGCAATAGGGTCTGCAACGCCATACCAACTTGCACCACCGCAGTAACGACTATGAAAAGTTAACGCGCAAAGAACCGTATAACCACCGGCACTGCTGCCGGTAATCACCAAGCGATTCGCATCCGCATCGCCAACCTTTACTAAGTGATCCGTGGCAGACAGACAGTCTAGGACGTCAATGACGCCCCAATTTCCGTCCAGTGCTTTCCGATAGCTCCGTCCGTATCCTGTGCTGCCGCGATAGTCAACGTCTAAAACGGCATAGCCACGACTGGTCCAGTATTGAAGGCGGTAATCCAACAGTCTGCTGGTGGCGCCAGTGGGGCCACTATGAGCTTTGACCAACAGTGGTGGGACGGCGTTTGAGTCTACGTTGCCGTTGGTGGGCTTGTAGTACAAAGCATAAGAAGAGTCGCCGTCGTGGGTTTCAAATTCAATGGTTGTTGGGTTCGAAATAAACGGAAGGACGCTGGAGTCTGGCCTCTTACCTCCTGCGACAACCGTGAGGTTAGCTCCTTGTGACTCGACCAATACAACGCTGTTCGGAGTACTTGAATTGCCACCTAAGAAAACAGCTTTGTTGTGTTTGGCCGTCAGGTGGAACAGGGAGTCATAGGGCAGACTCACTTCCTGTTTCGTACCATCGTTTAAGTCTTTGATGTGTACTCTCCAGCGTCCTTGGTGGGCGCAGGCGGCCATGAGTTTGGTGTTGGACAGCAAACCAAAAACCCGCATACCTAAGGTCCACTGAGGTAAACCAAATTCGCTGTTGGTGTCCGCAAGAACCAGTTTGGTTTGTCCGTCAGCGAATCGGTAGATGGACCACCAGCCAGTGGCATCGGAAGCAAAAAATAACTGATTTTCCTGTGACCACTCCGGCTGGAATATTGAAACCCCAGCTCCTCCCGCAATCCTGCTCGGAGTGTTTAGTCCATCTGGACTAATACTTGCTGTCCAAACTTCGGAACTATCCCAAGGCATATTGGGATGATCCCACTGTAACCAAGCCAAGGTCTTTGCATCCGCTGATATTCGCGGTGTGGACAAAAAGTCCGGACCTTCTAGGCAGAATTTCGTTTCTCCAGTTTTTGTGTCAATCCCCAACAGACGCGCGCGGGGCTCAGTGTCGTTGAACAGCTCCTCTTCCACACAAACCAGCAGACGGCCTTGTATATCTAAATCTCCATAGCGGTGATTGTCTTCGCCGAAAAAGAATTCAACCTGACCGTTGGCGATCCGATAAATGTTTTGATCCTTTTGATTGACGAACCATACTTGCTCTTGGTCCACCGCAAACGCGCCACCACCGTACTCGTGAATTTTGCTCGAGGCGGAGAAACCGTCCGGTAGAATGTCCAAGCCTTTCTCGCCGGCCTTTTTTTGAACAATAACGTTTCGTCCTTGTTCCTCAGGTCTACCTTCTATCCAAAATACGGAGTCTTGAAAGATCGTAGGGAGCGCGTAGCGGATCCCGCTGGATGCAACCAGAGTCGAGTCAATAGGTGTAGACCAAGTGCCAGGGATAGCCTCTTGTTTCATGTGAGATGGATTTCCAAGCGAGTTTCCCCCGTTAGGCCACCAGTTTTATCGAAATTTTTTTCGTAGACAACCCCGCGGGAATCTTCACCGATACTCACCCAAGATGAGGCCCTTGTGCCATAGGAGTCAGCCCTCACGAAAATAGGACTCAGCGCCACCTCCAATTCTGGATCAATACCAGTGCTGGGTAGTGGGCCAGGCGGTCTTGCTTCATCTCGCATAATCTCGAGAGACTCTGTCTCTCGAAAGTCTACAGCGGCTAGTCTTTCTTTTGCGGCGATGACCTTTGGCCAGGGTGTGTCTAGTAAGTGGTTGCTGACGGCATAGTGTCCGGGTTCTAGAGGTAGCGGGTCACCCTGAACGTTTGAAAAGTGGTAGAGCGTATCCAAGTCGGAAAATAATAAATTGTAGCCGTCATACTGAGTAGCCGTATTGACCAGCGTGGATGCATACTCAGCGGGCGTTTGCTTGCTCAACAAGAAATCAGAAATCAGTTTGCCTCTTGACTGTTGTGCAGCTTTACTACCCGTAGACCCATCGCGGAAGTTGGTCACAACGGCGAATCGGCCAGTCGCGTGAATGCCCATCCAAGTCCCTTTTGCGACCAAGTCTTGGCCGGCGACAATGCCATTTTGCCACTGGTGAAGAGCCTGGGTGGGTCGGGTATAGAATTCATCGCGATTGCCGACGCAACGTAAGCGTGTATCGGGGATGGTTTTCCATGCAACTATGACTAAGCACATAAGATTTGGAAGATGGCGGGCACGTCTTGGGGCTACCGTTCTAAAAGGGCTCGACGATCTCTCGTAGGGGAACAGGTTCGTTTTGGTTGAACCAGTCTTCGATTAAGCGGAATGATATGGAAACCCTGTAGGGTAACTTCACTCTACCTTGTTTGATGTCATCTTTGGAAAACCATTGAGCATCCTCCAACTCATCATCCCCTAAGTTGATACTTGAGCTGGTGGCATTTGCATAAAAACCAAGCATTAAAGATGATGGGAAGGGCCAAGGTTGCGACGAATGGTAGCGAATATCATCGGTGCTGACGCCGGTTTCTTCCATAACCTCTCGCATAACCGCGTCCTCAAGACTCTCACCAGGCTCGACAAAGCCGGCAATCGTTGAATAGCGACCCTGGTCCCAGCTAGGCTGGCGACCCAAGAGACAGTTGTGCCCATCGGTGACCAGAACAATGATCGCTGGATCCAGCCGCGGAAAATGCTGGGCCCCGCAATCTGGACAAGTTCGAAGGTGACCTGCCCGATCAGTTTGAGTCTTTGCACCACAAACACCACAAAATTGTGTTCTCTTGTGCCACTTGATCATGGCTGCAGCGTAGGCAACAAGACTGGCGTGGCTGCGTTCTAACTTAACTGCGGCGGTTCGCAGATCAACAAAATTTGAGACCCCGACCTCTTGCAGCTTGGTTTCCATGGGGCGATCAAAGTCCAGGGCGACCACGTCAGAGTTCTGGAATTTTCCCAGGTAGATGTGGTGCACTGACAAAGACAGCAGACCGGAGTCTGGGGGCAAAAACAAAACTCTGGATTCACTGTCTAGGCATATTCGTTTGCCCACCAGAGGTAGGAATCGGACACTCCCACCGCTAATCAGAGTGTCAAAATTTTCTATTCTCAGATGCGCTTCTCGACTAATGTATCCGCCAGCGAGATAGTTGGGTTTCATGTGCGGCCGGGTCTTTAGTGGGATAATCAAACGTCCGAGGTGCAAAATGGGCATCGAGTCGCGTGAAGGGGAATCATCGACATGCACCGAGGACACTGCTTTTCTGTTGGTTCTTCTGGCGGAGCTTCCTCTTCGCGTTTCAGGCGGTTCATGACTTTGATCACCACGAAGATCACGAATGCGATGATTAAGAAATCCAACACCGTATTGATAAAGGCGCCGTATTTGACTAACGGTTCACCCGCGGCCTCTGCTTCTGCCAAAGATGCATAGGTACCATCGCCCAGATTGACGTAGAGTTGGCCAAAGTCCACGCCACCTAGAAGCTTGCCTATGGGCGGCATGACTATGTCGTTGACGAAAGAACTAACGATTTTGCCAAAGGCGGCACCGATAATGATACCGATGGCCATATCCATGACATTTCCTCTCATGGCAAATTCTTTGAATTCTTTTAGCATTTCTTGCCCTCTTGATTTTCCGCGCAGATGTGTATCTTCGGTGCAAATTATCGGGTGGAGCCAAGCGCATTGCAATTCGAATCGGGCGCAAACGCTATGATAGACTTGCTCGCTTCGCAACACCCCCTGTTCGAGCACGAGATCTGACTGAATGGCGGCTCTAAGCATCAAAAACCTGACCAAGACCTATGCAAACGGGGTCCAGGCCCTGAAAGGGCTGAGTCTCGAGATTGCTGAGGGTGATTTTTTTGCCCTTCTGGGTCCAAATGGGGCCGGAAAGACCACAGCCATTGGCATAGTTACCTCTTTGGTCAACAAAAGCTCTGGTGAGGTCAGGGTTTTCGACTACTCAATTGATGACCAACTGGAGTTGGCGAAATCTCAAATCGGTTTGGTGCCGCAAGAGATAAACTTTAACCAATTTGAAAAGGTTCAAGATATTGTTCTAAATCAGGCGGGCTTTTACGGTTTGCCGAGAAAAGTCGCCCTTGAACGGACGGAAACCTATCTTCGCAGACTGAGTCTGTGGGACAAACGGAATGATCTGTCCCGTAATCTCTCGGGGGGCATGAAGCGCCGGTTGATGATTGCGAGAGCGCTTGTGCATCATCCCAAGCTTCTAATTCTGGACGAGCCCACCGCTGGCGTGGATATCGAAATCCGACGGTCAATGTGGGAGTTTCTAACTGAGACGAATCGAAATGGAACAACCATTATTTTGACGACCCACTACCTTGAAGAGGCAGAAAACCTGTGTCGCACTGTGGCCATTATCGATGGTGGGGCAATCATTGAACATGATCGTATGGACAATGTGCTGCGGAAGCTTAGTGTGGAAACCTTTGTTTTGACATTGAGAGAGGAAATCTCAGCCTGTCCAGATATTGAGAACTTTGATCTTCGGTTCCGAGATGGTCACACAATTGAGGTAGATATCTCAAAGGATCGTAGTCTAAATCAACTGTTTGATGCCTTGAGTCGATCGGGACTTCATGTCTTGAGTTTAAGAAATAAATCTAATCGACTAGAGGAACTGTTTCTGAGACTTGTGGAGCAACCGAAGGTTGAGGAAACATCTTAATGTCCAGAGCCCGAGAGAATTGGATTGGTTTAATGACCATTGTGCGTCGGGAGATCATGCGGGTTTTGCGAATTTGGGTTCAAACCCTTGTGCCACCCGCCATAACCATGGCTTTGTATTTCGTCATATTTGGAAACATTATTGCCAAACGCATTGGGACCATGGATGGGTTCACCTATATGCAGTACATCGCGCCCGGTTTGATCATGATGTCTGTCATTACCAGTTCCTACAATAATGTTGTGAGTTCCTTTTTTGGTGCAAAGTTCGGTAAGCACATAGAAGAGCTTTTGGTATCGCCTCTTCCAAATGTTCTCATTCTTATCGGCTATGTGGTGGGTGGTGTTGCCAGGGGATTGCTGGTCGGTCTTATGGTCACCGGCATAGCGCTGATGTTCACGGAGCTTTCGCCGGCGTATCCACTGGTCACTTTTGTGGTGGTGGTATTGACTTCTATCGTTTTTGCATTGGCTGGGTTTATCAATGCCGTTTTTGCAAAAAAATTCGATGACATTTCTATTATTCCTACCTTTGTGCTGACGCCACTAATTTATTTGGGTGGTGTGTTCTATTCAATCTCTCTGTTGCCAGAGCTTTGGCAAAACGTTTCCAAGGCAAACCCCATTCTTTATATGGTAAATGCATTTCGCTTTGGGATTTTGGGACAGTCAGATATCGAATTGGGTACCGCTTTCGCTATCATCTTGGCCTTTATTGTTGGATTGTTTGCGGTATGTTTGAGGTTGCTTAACCGCGGCACTGGCATAAGAGAGTAACAGCGTGTGCGGCAGATATGCTTTTTTTGCTCCGGCCGATGCGATCGCCACCCTATTCGAAATTGAAGATCCCCCAGAGATTGAATTTTCCTATAATGTGGCACCAACAGATTACGTGCCTGCGGTTCGCTATCAGGAAGGTGCCAGGCGGTTAAGCATGTTGCGTTGGGGGTTGATTCCATTTTGGGCAAAGAATAAGCAGATTGGCGTTAAGATGATCAATGCCCGCGCCGAGACAGTGTCAGAGAAGCCCGCATACAAATCTGCTTTCAAGCAACGTCGTTGCTTGTTGCCTGCTAGCGGTTTTTTTGAGTGGCAAAAAACATCCCAGGGTAAGCAGCCCCATTTCATAAGCTTGAGTACCGGCGAAGCATTTGCATTTGCTGGCATCTGGGAGAGTTGGGGGAAAGACGAAGAAAAGATCGAGTCGGTTAGTATCATTACGACACAACCAAACCCGCTAGTAGCCCAAGTACATGATCGAATGCCAGTCATCGTGCCAAAGGACTATTTTGCAAAATGGTTGGGGGAGGAGTCTGCTGAGAGCGGAGATCTAAAGGAGTATCTGGTGCCCTATCCAGAGAATGAGATGCGCTTCTACCCTGTGGGAAAAGCAGTGGGAAACCCAAGAAACAAAACCCAAGAGTGTATTGCTCCGTTGGAGTCCGACTCCTTGTTCTAAGACACGTTTTGTAGTGCCACCACCAGTCCGCCTGGTCCGGCATGCACGCCCAGGGCCGCGCCAGTCGTATCGAAGAAACTGTCTTGCACCGATGGTATGCGGGTGGTTAAGGACTCGAACAGCGCTGTGCCAGCAGCCAGACTTGACGTATGCCCAACCGCCAAGCGATATGACTTGTTGTGATCAACACGTTTGGCTACAAAATTGGCAAACTTGCTCGCCATATTCGATTTTCCAAACAATATGCCACCAAGCTTTATTTTTCCGTTTTCGTCCAGAGTCAAAACAGGGCGGATTCTGATGAGATCGGATACTATTTTTACTGGCCCTGGTACTCGACCACCTTTTACCGCGTAGCTTAGGTCGTCCAAAACAATATACGTTTCGGTATTGGCCACCATCTCCTCAATCTTGCTGGAAATCTCTTCGAGATTGTCTCCGTTTATCGCCATGTTGCCGGCCATTTGAGCCAATAGTCCGATGCCCACAGAGACGCTCTTTGAGTTAATGACCCTAATTCTTTCACCGTCGACTCGTTCCGATGCAGCGACAGCTGATTGATGAGTCCCACTATGGGCAGCTGTAACATGGATGGACACCACTCCATCGTAGTGGTGACTGACCAGGTGGGAAAACAAGCGTCGAAAGTCTCCAGGAGCTGGCTGCGAAGTTTTGGGATGCTCTGGTTCCGACACCAACATACGGTAGAAGTCTTCGGTGGTAATGCCGACCTTGTCTAGGTAACTCACGTTGCCAAAGTGCACCCTAAGGGGAACAACGTGTCCGGCCATTCGATCCAAGTCTTCCTCTGGAAAATCTGCGGCCGAATCCACAACAACAGCCACGCGTTGGGTCTTTGCAGCGCTTATCGATTTCGTTTGAGCCCACATGTCGTCGGCCTTTTGGCCGCTTACCTCACCGAATGTTCTCGCCATGTCAAAAAGGGCCTGGGGTTGATTGACATGCATGTGTAGCCGTACCTTGCGACGATTTCCTGCGATGACTAGGGAATCACCCATTCCACTGAGCGACTCCCGGATCTTTCTATGGTCTATGTCTTCTCCTAGGACTAAGCACTCTGTGCAGTATTGATGGAGGCTGTCTGACGTTTCTGCTTCCACTAATTCGTTCTCGTCAGACACAAACTGACTCTGCGCCTCCGGCATTTTGCCGCTTGCGATATACTCAACAATGCCTTGCAACAGATTGACGAATCCCTGTGCACCGGCATCCACGACGCCAGCCTTTTTCAAAGTGTCTAACAGATTTGGGGTGTTTTTTAGCGAGGAAAGTGCCCGATTAAGCCCGCCCCCTAGTAGAGATCTGAAGTCCTGAAGTTTGTCGGCATCGATCAGGGTTTCAGTTTCCTCGGCGAAATCCCGAAGAACTGTGACCAAGGTGCCTTCTTTTGGTTCGCTTAATGCGCTATACGCATAATCAGAACCCATTTTCACTGCGTGACTGAAATCACTCAAACTCAGTTCTTTTAGCCCTGCCGCACTGTCCGACAAGCCCTGAAAAAACTGCGCAATGATTGCGCCTGAGTTGCCTCGCGCCCCGTCGAGTGCGGCATCTGCCATTAGGGTCAATACGTTGCCGGCGTGATGATCGACGGACCGTTTTGCGCGTTGCATGACGGAATACAGGGTATGAGCGAGGTTCGTCCCGGTATCCCCATCTGGCACAGGAAACACGTTGATGCTGTTCAGGTACTCTTGTTGATTGATAACATGAATGGCACCGGCCGTGACGGCGTTTCTGAGTTGAGTGCCATTGAGGGTTGCGGTTTGCATGTCAGCTGGAAGCCTCAAGCTTTAGTCCTGACTAGCGAGTCTTTCTTCTGCTTTTCGGACAATCTCCGAAAATCGTTCTGCCTTATCCTTAAGTTGGGCTAATCGTTTCTCTAAATGGGGTTTAGTTTCCTCAGTAGCTTGGGCAATGTCCTCCTCGGTCTTCTTGATTTCGATCAATGCTGCCTCATGCTTCGCTCGCATGTTCTCTATGGATTCAGCTTTTTCCGCTTTATCAAACACCAGCGCATCTGGTGAGGTACGCTGCACAGCCTCTTCTGTATGATCAATTTCTGGAATCATACGATCCTTGGCCGATAGTGCTCTGGTGTTCATAAAAGTGGGAGAAACGATTTCAATGTCGTTATCGTGTAATTGATCTAACGTGTAAGCGCGTAAGCGACGACGGGTCGCTAACAATTTCTTGAATTCCGTCAATAGACCCGCGATGCGATAGGTTACAGAAAAATCACCCAGTTCTCGGATTTGAACAAAAGGCTCCTCAAGTCCGGCGTCCTTTGCAGCGACAATGAGTAGGCGTTCTACGGTTTTTCTTGGGGTGTCGTATCCTAGAGAGACCTCCACGGACACAATGGTCCCAGAAGAACGCAGCGATGTGACAGGATTTGTGACCAGATACAAGTTAGGAAAAGTCGTGAGCTCTCTGTCTTCCGTTTGTATTTCGGTATGCAGCAAGTCCATCTCCGTAATACGGCCGAAGTAGTCTCCGACTCGGATAAAGTCACCGGGGCGACAATTTTTGACCACCTTTAACATGATGCCAGCCATGGCATTGCCCACTAAGGTTGTCGAAGACAACGCGATAGCCGCGCTCAGCAGTAAACCCATAAGACCAACAAGCTGACCCTTGAGACTTTCGCTAACGGGAATGAGCGTGACTATGAGCAACAGCCCAAGCAGTATGAAACCCAGCATGATTAACTGGCGTCGAAACTGCTTGCTGGGCATGTTGGAGTACATACTCAGTAGACGTTTATGAATGACAAATAACGCTGTGATTATGACAGCAATGACAAGCGAGGATTGAAGTAGAGTTAAGAGGTCCTCTAAAAACATCTAGTCACCGACGGCTAAACCGTAATAGTTTGAACTTGATCAGCGAGGCAATAGAAAACGCTGACCCTTATAATAAAAGACAACTGCATCGTTTCTAATTTCTTCAAGCAGTGGTCCTTCGCTGATTCTTTCCCCTTCCTTATACTTTTTTGAATTGAGGAAAACGAAACGCCTTTTGGGATCAGCATCATACATATGCATATCTAAATGTAAATTTGCAAGCTGTAAGCTGCCATCTGCTTGTAATTCGTGAATGGTCGGAAGAATCTCACCAGGCCGTTCCAAAATAGGTGCTTGTTCCACGGTTTCTGGTGGCAACGTCAGTTCCGTTGATAGTTCTCTTGTTTGAGTGCGTTGAGGGGTTAGCGCCGAGGTGGAAGCTGCAGGAACCTCACTTGACAAAGGTCGAACCTCTCCGCGCAGGGCCGGTTGCTCCGTGACAGGTGTTGTTCTTCGTTGCTGAGTACTTGTCATGGTTGTTTGAACAGGCGTGGGGTTCACTGATTTTGCTGGCGGTGGACTGTCATCCTGCCAAGGTCGCCATAAAGACACCAAAAGTACAATAACATTGACACCCAAAAGAATACCGAGCCAAGTAAACATTGAACGATTGGAATTGTTCTTGCTCGACGTGCCAATCTCGGAAATGCTTGGCCCAACATTTTGTTGCCGCGCGTTTTCAGACTTTCGCAATGAATCAAGGATAAATGACATTTCTGTCCTGCAGATAAGGGGTGTCTGGTATCTCTAGCGCAGCATTTAGGGCAATTAGTGTTCTCACACCTGCTATACCATCCACCAAAAGACCGCTCTCCTTTTGGAATGTTCGCACTTGCTCGGACAACGTTTCGTCAAACACATTAGAGGGAGAAGCTTCCGCCGGATTATTGAGTACTCGGCCTAATCCATTTCTGAGCCACACCACACTGGAACCGCGCATACCAGGTCTTAATAAATCGTCGGTACCGTGTACTGGTTTCCAAAGTACTAAATACTCACCTCGCCAGTGGCGGTTTACTTCATCCATAGAAACATTGGCGCTGTGATCACCGATACGGATAGTCGCCAAGTTGTTGTCAATAATTTGTTCCAATACAGCTTGATGGTCAGTACCGTATTGATCGGTCAACGTTAGGATGGCTGGGTGATTTAATGCCTTTAGATGCTCAACCGACCCTCGTTGGAATAAGCAACGCAGCCCAAACACGAATGCTTGTTCGCACGGGCGCGCGCCACCGCCATCGAGACTGAGGGTCCAAAGTGAAAAGAGCTCTCGAAATGCTGAGTCGGTTCCGGTTTGATCGCTATGGGTTGCTAATACATTGCTCAATGGAATGAGACCTTCGTTTGGATCGACATTCACTCCGATGGGTTCCGGCTCTGGCTCTGTTTGGGTTTCTACGGTCGACGGTTGCGTCATGGCGAGATCCGCTGTGTTTTCGACTTGCGTTGTTTCCACGGGCTGAGCTGTTGCAACGGCCTCCGGACCAGCTCCACGGGTTGCGGCAAACCACGCGGCGCTCGCAATACCAACACTGAGCAACAACATGGCGGCGGCGGTAATCCAAGGACGCCAGCGGCTGGATACTTTGACATCTTGTATTTCTGCAGCGGCTCGGTGAACGATACTTGGTGTAATGGTATGAACCTGACCCGTATACGCCCCCAGCAGTGCGCGATCGCAAATTACATTAATCAGTCTGGGTATCCCTGTTGACAGCCGATGAACCTCGCGAATGGCCCCCTTGGTGAAAATATCCGATGTGGCTCCGGCGACTTCTAAACGATGTCGAATGTAGCCACCGGCTTCTTGAATGCTTAGTGGTTCCAGGTGGTACCGCGCCGTAATTCTTTGGGCAAGTTGTCGCAAATCATTGCGCGCTAGGATTTGTCGCAGTTCCGGTTGGCCGATCAAGATGATCTGTAAGAGTTTGTGACTGCCCGTTTCTAAGTTGGTCAACAGGCGAACCTGTTCTAGTACCTCGCTGTCGAGGTTTTGTGCCTCATCCACGATAACAACGATGCGTTGTCCTTCAGCGTGGGCCTCCAACAAGTGTCGGTTTAACGCGTCAACCAAAGCTTTGTTGCTTTGAGTATTCGCCGGTAAGGGAATTTGTAGCTCTTCACATATGGTGAGCAAAAACTCATTTACATTTAGACGTGGATTCAAAATCATTGCCACGTCTACTTGCTCAGGCAAGCGGTTGAGCAGGGCTCGGGTTACCGTGGTTTTGCCCGTTCCAACTTCCCCGGTTAACTGTATAAACCCGCCACTTTCCTTCACGCCATAGGCTAAGTGAGCCAATGCTTCTTGGTGACGCTCGCTTTGATAAAGATAGCGAGGGTCCGGGGTAATAGAGAAAGGTTTCTCCCGTAGACCAAAAAAGCGTGTGTACATGGGTGGCTTATAAAACTCTCAGAACCTGTTGAATTCGCAGTATATTATGTTGAGGCATTCAACCCCAAAAGTTATTAACGCATCAATCCGACGACTAGGGTTAGGGCGGATGTTAAGTCCTTGATAAATGGCCGTTTTTGCGGGTTAGCCGTCTAGCCGTCTGGCCCGCGAGATACTTCTTTCACCGAACTTGCTGTTCACACCATCCACCGTGCGATCCACTGTATCGGGTTCCCCAAACAAAGACAGCTGATCCGCCTGACACAGACCAGCCACTCCCATACCCAACAGTCGAATACGTTCATTGGGATGCTCGTCCAGCCAACGAATCAACAGTGATTTGGCCATTTGAAACAACAAACCGGTTTCGTTGCTGGGTGGTTTAAAGCTTTGCTGTCTGGTGTTGGTGACAAAATCTCCATTTCGGAGTTTAACGGTGACAACGGTAGCTTGTAGTTGTTTCTGCCGCATACGATTGCAGGTCTGTTCCGTCAACGCCATCAGGCGCTTGACCAGTTGTTTTCGGTCGGACAAATCGTAGTCATAGGTTTCTTCGTTGCTAATAGACTTGTCATCCCGATGCGGGCTCACTTCGCGGTCATCAACTCCGGAGGCTCTTAACCGCATGGTTTCACTAAAGCGTCCAAATACAGAGCGCAGCACAGCATCGGGTGCCTGGCGTAACTCTCCCATGGTCTTGATACCTTGCCGCTTTAAGGCGCCCCCGGTGGTTTTACCAATACCCCATAAGGCACGAACTGGAAGGGGATCTAGCGCTGACTGCAGGTTGTCTGGTGTCAGAATGCATAAGCCATCGGGTTTGTCTAAGTCCGATGCGATTTTCGCAACGAGCTTGTTGGGTGCAACCCCAACAGAACTATTGAGTCCGGTTTCTTTTTTGATTTCGTTTTTGATTCTTCGAGCGATGGCCTCTGAGGTGCCGAATAATTTCATTGAATCGGAAATGTCCAAGAAAGCCTCGTCCAATGACAGGCCTTCCACTAAAGGCGTAATGTTCCTAAAGACAGAAAATACCTGCGTCGAGACTGACTTGTAGTGGTCCATGCGAGGTCTAACGCAAATAGCTTGGGGGCACCTCCGCAATGCTTCCTTTGTGGGCATAGCGGAACGCACTCCAAATTCCCTGACTTCGTAACTAGCCGCAGCCACCACGCCTCGATTGCGAGTGCCCCCGACGATCACAGGCTTGCCACGAAGTTCTGGGTTATCCCGCTGCTCGATGGAGGCGTAAAACGCGTCCATATCCACATGAATGATGGTTTTTGATTTGTCCACTTATAAAGCTGCCGTAAATACTAATCCCAGGAGGAAGGTGGAAAGCGCACAGACAAAATAGGACATGACCAATAACACATACTTGGGTAATCGTATTAGAAAGTGTTGTCCATAAACATGATATAGGGCACGCCAAAGGTAGATCGGTGTGTAAATCATGATAGCAAATGCCAGTATCGGTGGAATCCAATCCAGAAATGCCACCGGTTCCAACAGGTTACCGGCAACGAGACTGACAGACAACATTAAAAACAGTGCAGAGTGGATGTGCACGAAAAACAGTAAGTGCTCAACGTAATAACGACGTGAGCCTATGTAAAAGACCTTCATGACCCCTGCCATGAGCGGCAGAAAGAAAAACAACATCTTTGGAATGTTCTCGCTGACCTCTTTGATGAACTGCGCAGGTCCCGCGTTCACAGTTTCCTTGCATCTTTTTTTGAGATTGTTTCGAATTGTGTCTTGGCCAATGATTCCATCGATTTCTACTTCATCACACCACTGCAAGGCTTCCTCTTTACTCGTTATTCTTGTTCCAGACGTGAGTTCCGCTTCCCAGTCGCCGGCGCTGATGTTGATGTCATTGCCAATGGACGCCAATAAAAAGAACACAATACTCAAGACCAGATACATGCGCAGTGGTGGTGTGTAATATGCCCGTTTACCGTTTAGATATTCTTTGGTCAAAAATCCTGGTTTGACCAGCAACGATATCAAGCTGCGCCATAGTCTGGAGTCCAGTTCAAACAAATCACCGATGAGGCTACGCACTAACTCCCAAAGCGTAATAAGACGAAGCTGATGTCTTTGTCCGCAAGAACTACAGTACTGCCCAATGAGTGCTGCATTACAGTTAAGACAGTTCGACGTTTCTTGGGCGTCTTTTCCGTAGGGGTCAGAGAATAGGATTCGCCGAGTCGCCGTGAATTGTTCGCCAAATCGATCAATCCCCGATTGACGCATTTGCGTGGCATAGGTATTTAGATAAGTGTCTAAGGCCGTGCGGCTCTCCAGTTCGTAGTGAACCGTGATGGTGTCGGCATCCTCGCTGGACTGTTCTTCCTCGTCTAAAACACGGGCGCCAAGAAAACATAACGATCACCTCGTCATCGACAGGGGGCGGCTGCTGTTGCTCACCCTGTGCGGGCGGCTGCTGTAGCTCA
>JBCCFQ010000010.1:0-19332 GCA_039029655.1 Pseudomonadota bacterium
GTAGTGGAGAAGGTGAAACAACAGAGGTGTGGATATGTTGTAGGGTAAGTTGCCTACAATCCGTAAGTTGGTGTTGTTCTTCATCAAACCAGAAAAGTCGAACTTCAGCGCGTCGTCCTGAAACAAGACCAGCGAGTCTTTGAATCGGTGAGCCAAAACCGCCGCCAAATCCCGATCTAGTTCGATAGCCGTTAGTGTGCTTAATGTGTCTAGTAACGGTTTTGTCAGGGCACCTTGGCCCGGTCCGATCTCAACTAAGGTATCGTCGGGTTTGGGGCCGATGTACTCAATAATTCGATCAATTACCGCTGAATCGTGAAGAAAGTTTTGCCCAAACCGTTTACGCGGTCGATGTTGCATGACTGTGCTTTGTGCTAGCTAAGGTATGAGCGAGGCGTGTTGCGGTCACTAAGCTTTCAGGATCAGCTCGCCCCGATCCGGCGAGGTCTAAGGCTGTTCCATGGTCCACAGAAGTACGAATGAACGTCAGTCCTAAGGTGACGTTTACAGCGTGACCAAACCCTAAAGCCTTTATGACCGGTAGGCCCTGGTCGTGATACATGGCGAGTACGGCATCCACGTCTTTGAGATTTGAGGGGATAAAAAGGGTGTCAGCGGGCACTGGTCCGATGAGTCGCATCCCTTTGTCTCGTAGTGCTGACAATGTGGGTTCGATCACCTCTATTTCTTCCCGGCCAAGATGTCCGCTTTCACCCGCATGGGGGTTAAGACCCGTGACTGCAATCTTGGGGTTGTGGATATCAAACATCCGTTGTAAGTCTTTCTCTAGTACAAACAAAGTTTGTGCAAGTCGATCAGCATTGATGGCGTCGGCAACGTCACGCAGGGCCAGGTGGGTGGTCGCCAGAGCGACTCGCAAATCGTCGGTTGCAAGCATCATCACGGGCAAAGGTGCCTGGCACATTTCTGCCAAAAACTCAGTGTGCCCAGAGAAAGGTATCCCAGCATCGTTAATGACGGCTTTGTGAACGGGGGCTGTGACCAGCGCGTCAAAATCACCTTCCATACATCCGACGGCGCCCTGTTTGAGTATTTCCAGTACGTGGTTTGAGTTTCTTGGGTTTAATTCGCCTGGTACCACGTTTGCCGATGGAACAAGGTCTTGCACCACAAGGGCGCCCCCGCCAGATGCAAACTCGCCGGTGTCTGGGTGCAGGTTAACCTTCATGCCGAGACTCTGGGCACGCTGTTCCAGTACGGTTCTGCTGCCCAACACGACGAGGTCACATGACCAATCATAGCGGCTCAGACTGAGGCAGATGTCTGGTCCAATGCCTGCTGGTTCACCATAGCTCACCGCAATGCGAACGTTTTTCTTCACAGTTTTCTTTGCCTTTTAGGGGCTAGATGCGCATCTCTATGTAGGCTTGATCGCGGATGCGCTGTAGCCAGAGTTGGGTGCCTTCTTCCATTTTGCGTCTTCTAAGTGCGTTAACAGCACGGTTTCGCAATGCATCTTGGGTGGCGTCGTATTCGCGTGTTTCCATGAGCTCTAACAAATGCCAACCAAACTGGGACTTGAACGGTTCACTCAGTTGGCCTGGTGTTAAGCCCACTAACTTCTCCGCGAATGCCGGAGCGTAGATATCTGCTCGAGCCCAACCCAAGTCTCCACCTTGTAGGGCCGACCCAGGGTCGTCAGACTCGCGCCGCGCAATGTCGCCGAAGTCCTCACCTTCGTCAATTCGTTGTCGAAACTCCGTGAGAATTCTTTCTGCCTGTTCGTCTGTGGTGATTTCGTCCGTGCGAATCAAAATGTGTCTAGCGCGATATTGATCCAACATGACCTTTTCACCACCCCTGACTTCGTGCACCTTGATGATGTGGTAGCCCGAGGAGCTTCGGATCAATTCGGATAGCTCGCCGGAGCCAAGTTTTTGCACATGCTCAGAAAAGAGCGTAGGTACTTCGCTGGATTGCCGCCAGCCTAAGCTGCCGCCGTTTAACGCTTGTTGTCCGTTGGAATAGGCAACCGCCATTTGTGCAAAGTCTTCGCCATCCCGGAGCCGATCCAGAATGTCTTGGGCCTTCCCGCGTAATTCTTCCACTTGCGCCAAAGGTGCATCCGACGCTACAGAAATCAAGATGTGTCCCAGATTGTATTCTCTGTTGTCCAAGTCGTTTTGCTTGGCCAACATGTCATCAACCTCTTTTTCGGTAACATTGATGGTGCGAGCAACTTCTCTTTGGGTGAGCTGGCTTATTATGATCTCTTGGCGCAGCTCCTCGCGAAACGTGGCGTAATCGATACCGTCCGCCGCCAATGCCCCTGGGAGCTGAAGCAAAGTCAGGCCGTTTTGACGGGCCAACCGGTCTAGGGCCTGGTTAAGTTGGGTGTCAGCCACCCGAATGCCTCTGGCTTCAGCCATCTGTAGCTGTATTCGCTTCAGAATAAGAGAATCCAGCACCTGCTTGCGCAGGTCGGTCTCGTCAAAGCGTATTCCGTCCGCACGCAGCCGCTGACGAATCGTGTTCATCTGAGCGTCTAACTCACTACTCAGAACGACACCATCATCCGCTACGGCGATGATCCGGTCCAAAGGTTGTCCAGGCTTATCCTGAGCTAAAATAGGGCTATTTGTCCCTAATAGGGCAATTATCAAGGTTGTTAGGGTAGTGTGCTTCATGTCTTACAAGTTCTAATTTTGAGGTCTATAACCAAGGATACCATTTTCAAGAAAGCTATCCGCACGTTGACCGACACTGGTCAGGCCCTTGAGTTCCAACTGCAGCAACAAACTGGTGTCAGATTCCCCGGTTCGCGTGGTAATAAATCGCCGAGAAACCAGCCGCAAACCCCAACAGCAGCGCTCGTACTCCACGCCAATGAGGCGATCCAGGGTCTGGCTGTCCCGTATGGAAAAGTTCCATCGACCGACCAAACGCCAGCTGTTTTTAATCGGCCATGCAAAAGAGATGTCTGATTGCTCTAATTCGTCATCTCGGAAACGATATCCGAGGTTTAGAACTGAACTCGGGTTGGGTCGATACTGAACTCGGGCGACGGCTTTGCTGGTGGTGCCGTCGTTAGGATCCCACTGTAAAGCGACATCGGCATTCCAGCTACGAGACAAACCGACTCCGACTTCCGCGATCAGCTCAGTGGCTCTTTGATCGTCTGCCGCTTCACCTGGCAGTGCCACGTTTGGGCTGTTTAGGCGAATGGCTTGACCTAACGTTGCGGATATTATCTCCCGGCCGGTCAAGGAGTGAATCACCCGGGTACTCATCCCAAAACTGATTTGATTGCTATCACCCAATCGATCAGCGCCAATGAAGCGATTTGCTCTAAACAACTGGATGGAGTTGAAGTCAGCGCTGGCTGTGTCGAACACCGGCAGACCAGATTGATCTCTGAAGGGAATATAGGTGTAGTACAGCCGAGGTTCTAGGGTGTGGACCAAGTGTTTCCTAGACCCTATGGCGCGCTCCAAGGTAACGCCGGTGTCTAGAGTCAAGATAGGTGCTGTGCGTGATAAGGAGTCGTCCTCGGCGGGCTCCAAGTCACTGAGTTGATACCGGGTGTGTCGCCATGCCAGCCTAGGCGTGAAGTAGTATCCGGGTCCCACCAGCGGGAAACTCACTTCGGGTTGAACATCCATGCGCCAACCGGTGACTCCGTCTCCACGATCAAAGTTTACGATCTCAGCGTCCATATCGAACTGAAACCGAGATGGCCCATCCCAAGCGCCAAAAAACTCAAACTGTGGCACCCGGCGATAGGGTCTGTCACTGGCCGAAATGGTATCCAGCACCGTTTGCATGTTTTGGAATCGAGTTCTAAAAAGCCAATTGGGTTGTGTAAACAGTAGTTCAATTTGCCGTTGTAAGTGGGTTCGACTGACAACACTTTGGCTATCCCCGAGATCCTCAAAATAGGCTGTGTCGCTGACGTCGTTGACTTCGAACTTCGCCAACCAGTTCTGACTAAATTCTGTGGTTTGTTCCCAACTCACAAACCCTCGATCTCGGCCTGTTTCATCGTCGTTGGGCAAAAACTCCACATCTAGCTGACCATTGCTAGAGTTCGTCAAATATCGATATTCCGTGTTGAGCTGAATTCCCCGATCAAACAACCACCTAGGTGTAATGGTGGCATCCATGTTGGGACGAATATTCCAATAGTAGGGCATTCGGATATTGAAACCCGCACGATTGGACAGGCCCAGGTCAGGCGGTAACACACCTGATTTGCGTTGATCGCTGATGGGAAATGAAATGTATGGGATATAAAGCAACGGGAACCCTTTGAACATGACACGGACATTACGTCCTACACCAACGCCTTTGTTATTGTTGATGCGTATGTCAGGAGCGACCAGTTCCCAGTCTATTTGACCTTTAGGGCAGGCGGTATAGCGCACGTCCTTAAGGCTTAGGGTGTTCTCGTCCATGAGCTTGGTCTCACCGGCGGATCCTCTGCCGCGCCCGGGTAAGTCGAATACGGTTTTTGACAGGATTCCCGTACCTTCCTTGCTTTCAAACTTTGCCGTTTCCCCGGTGATCTCCAGTCCCGACTGGAAATAGCCCACATCCCCCGAGGCTTGAAAGTCGCCGCTGGTACGATCATAGCTCGCCTGGTCTGCCGTTAGTCGTCGATCACCCTGCCTTACTTCCACTTGACCCTGAAGGTCAAATGTTCCGTCCATGGATACTTCGGCGTGCCGCGCTAAAAGCTCTACAGGCTGATCAATCTCCCACGCCTTTGAAATGTCTTCTAGCACTTGATCTCTGGCAGCCACATCCGGTGGTGGTTGTGTCACCAGAGATTCGAGCTCAGGTGATATTAATGGCGGCGCAACAACGCACTCGGTGGTGGGCTGTTCTTGAGCCAGCACCGGCTTGGCCAGCAGGCCTACACACAATAAAAGGAATTTTAATAAAGGTTTTTGCGACACAATGTTATGCGGTTGGTTGGCGCGCCGTTACAATGGCACAGATGAATAATACCTTCAATGTGATCCGTAAGGTACGACAGAAAACTAAGCTTATGGTTCAGGATTGCGCCGCAAATGGATGAGCGCCTAGAGCAACTTCATCGCTGGTTGAGAGCGCTTTGGGGTGATCTTGAGGTTGACGTTAGGCCAGCCTCAGAGGACGCAAGCTTTAGACGCTATTTCAGAGTATCTCGTCCGGGCGAAGAGTCTCTAATCCTGATGGATGCACCGCCGGACAAGGAAGGTTTGGGCCCGTTCGTTGATATCTGTGCACGGTTGGATCGGGCGGGCCTTCATGTCCCTCGGGTGATAGAGAAAGACCAGCAACAAGGGTTTTTGCTCCTCACGGATTTGGGACGGACCCCCTATCTGAGTGCACTAACGCCGCAAAACGTCGACGGCCTGTATCGGGACGCGTTGTCCGCGTTGGTGGAGATGCAGCAGATAACGGATTTGTCAGGTATTCCACCCTATAACGAAGCCCAACTTCGAACAGAGATGGATTTGTTCAGCGACTGGTTTTTACCCAAACACCTTGGGCTGGACCCCGTATCCTACCGGGAAGACTTAGCCGCTGTTCATAACCTTTTGGTTGCCAATGCATTGGCACAACCACAGGTGTTTGTACATCGTGATTATCATTCTCGGAACTTAATGGTCTGCCATCCCAATCCGGGCATTTTGGACTTCCAAGATGCCATGGTGGGACCCGTCACTTACGATTTGGTATCCCTACTCAAGGATTGTTATATCCAATGGGGTGAAGCCCAGATAGAAGATTGGGTTGCAGGTTTTCTTGCTGCCAAACAAAGTAGGGGACAACTTGCAGAAGTGGCCATGAGTGATTTCCGCGAATGGTTTGACCTTATGGGGTTGCAACGCCACATGAAAGCCATTGGGATTTTTTCTAGACTAAATTACCGCGACGGTAAGCCCCAATACTTGAATGACATCCCTAGAACCCTTGACTACGTGCAAAGGGTTGCCGCCCAACATCAGGCATTGCTGCCTTTGACGGAGCTTATTGAGTCCCAGGTCATTCCCAGGCTGAACAAATCATGAAGGTTATGATTTTGGCCGCAGGTCGAGGTAAGCGTTTACGTCCGTTGACGGATGCCAAACCAAAGCCTTTGGTGGCGGTGGGTGGCGAAGCATTGATTGTTCGTCACATAAAATCTCTTGCCCGCTTCGGGTTGGATGACATCCTGATAAACATTGCCTGGTTAAGTGAGCAAATCGTTGCGGCTTTAGGTGATGGCAAACGCTTCGGGGTTTCTATTAGTTATTCTGATGAAGGCGAAGCTTTGGAAACCGGTGGAGGAATCTATCGCGCCCTAAAATGGTTGGGGTCTCAGCCATTTTTGGTGGTCAATGGAGATATCTTGACGGATTACGAATTTTCCAGGCTGCCGTCAGAACCGCAAGCCCTGGCCCATTTGGTGTTGGTGCCAAAACCGGCGGAAAAAGCTGCCGGCGATTTTTCTTTGCGAGATGGCTTGGTATCGAATTGTGACCCGGGTCTAACGTTTAGTGGAATTGGTGTTTACCGCCCAGAGTTATTCGCAGACTGCGAATCGGAGTCTTTTCCTTTGGCACCGTTGTTGCGACGTTGGGTAGATAAGAGTCGGGTCTCCGGCGAGTTACACCCGGGGCGCTGGCATGATGTAGGCACGGTGGATCGGCTGGAAGCGCTCAATCAAGAGCTTCTTCAAGCGTGAGGCTTAAGCTTTAAGCAAAACTCCAACTGTTGTCGCTCTTATCTTGAACATTCGGCGTCTGTTCTAATCGTAGGTGTTCCACAAGGGGATCTTGAAGGTCATCAATCACCTCACCCGCGTTTTTCTTCACTCCTAGACTTTTCAAATCTATGACCGTCAGATTGCTAAAACCACAGGGATTGATCAAATCAAAGGGTCTTAAATCCATATCGATGTTGAAAGCCAGTCCGTGATAGCTGCAGCCTTTGCGAATGCGAAGTCCGAGACTGGCGATTTTTTTTCCTGAGACGTAAACCCCCGGCGCATCCCGACGCGCTTGTGACGTCATGCCATAGCTTTTGAGGGTGTCTATGACGACGTTTTCTAAGGCAGTGACCAAGTCTCTAACACCCATGGACTTGCTTCGCAGGTTGATCAACGGGTAGATCACCATTTGTCCAAGTCCGTGAAAGGTTACTTGGCCACCTCGATCTATGTGAACCACCGGGATATCTCCCGGTGCGATGACATGTTCCATACCTCCATTCATGCCAACCGTAAAAACGGGTGGATGTTCCACTAACCAGACTTCGTCCTGGGTGTTTTCGTCCCGAGTGTCTGTAAAACTCTGCATGGCCCGCCACACGGGCTCGTAGTCCCGTTGGCCAAGATAAACAAAATTGGTTGGCATCCGGCTATAGTACTACCAATATGTCGGCGTGGCCGCTCAAGCTTCGGTAGATGTTGTCCAGTTGGTCTTGGCTTTGCGCTTGTATGGTGACGGTCACGGCTTGGTAGCGGTTGCCGCGACTCAGTTTGGAAACGAAATCACCGTCGCTTAACTCTGGGTAGTGGGGTTCTATCAACGAACGTATCAGTTCCACAAATCCGTCATTGTTATGTCCCATGATCTTGATAGGAAAGGAGCAAGGAAACTCCAGTAGACTTTCGTTTGTCACGATTACTCAAACCAGAGTCGTACCTCATCGGTCATGCGTCTAAGCAAACCGCCGGAAGGTACAGGTTTTAGCGCAAAAAGCGGCGCTTGGGCCACAACTTCACCATTCATTGAAACTCGCATGTTGCCCAAGGTTTGCTCCGTTGTAACCGGTGCCACCAACGCCGTGGATATGTCCATACTGAGATTTAACTTTTCGTATTGACCGCGGGGCACGGTGACATACAAGTCCTGCTTGAGCCCAATGGACGCATTGTCGGATTCGCCCTTCCAGACCTTGGCAGACTCGATTTGCTTCCCCGCCTCATATAATCGATAGGTCTCAAAGAAGCGAAAACCATAATTCATCAAGGCTTGGCTGGAATCGGTACGACTCTTCTCGTTGGGTGCACCCAACACCACGGAGATCAGTCGCATATCCCCGCGTTTGGCCGAAGACACCAAACAATAGCCGGCGTTTTCGGTATAGCCGGTTTTCAGTCCGTCCACGGACCCGTCACGCCACAACAAACGATTCCGATTGTGCTGCTCTATGTCATTGTATTTAAAGCTTTTTTGAGAGTACCACTGGTAGTATTGTGGGAACTCGTCAATGATGGCTGCGGCCAATCGAGCGATGTCTGATGCGGTTGTGTAGTGTTCAGAGTCTGGCAGTCCTGTGGAGTTAACATACTGGCTTTGGATCATCCCCAGGCTGTGAGCATATTGGTTCATCATCGCAGCGAAAGTCTGCTCAGAGCCCGCGATATGTTCTGCGAGCGCCACGCTTGCATCGTTGCCCGACTGAATGATCATGCCTTGTAGCAGTAGCTCCACCGGAACTTGTTTACCCACTTCAACAAACATTCGGGATCCAGGAGTGCGCCAAGCCTTTTCTGAAATGGTCACTTGGTCGGACAACTGGATGTTGCCATTGGCCAACTCTTTGAACACCACATAAGCGGTCATGAGTTTTGTGATACTTGCTGGTTCCAGCACCTCATCGGCGCGGTTGCCAGCTAACACAAAGCCTGTCTTATGATCGATCAGTAGATATCCCTTTGAGTTAAGGCTGGGCGGGGAAGGTATGGGCATCTCTTGGCCGGCCACGGAGGTGACCAGAAGTCCTAGGAGGCAGCCCATCGAGAGGAAACGTTTTATTAGATTCATAGTTGATTCAGTCAAATGCCAGAACGGTGTCTTGGACACCCATTCGCTTAAGTTCGGCAGACACCTTGTCCAATTCATCAACGTCCTTGAGCGGACCAACTTTGACGCGATGGATCGCGGTCGCATCCGCTGTGTCCACAGCAATCACCACCTTGGAAATACCCTGTCGACGAATGCGGTTGTGGAGCCGGATGGCGTTGGTTTCTTCAGAAAATGCGCCCACCTGAATATAGATGTTCGCACTTTCGCTAGGGGCCACCACGGGTTTTGGTTTGGGTGTGGCCACTAAGGGTTCGTGGGGATGGCTGGCATCAATGGTTCGCACCTCCACCAAGCCCGTACCGTCCTGCACAATGCCCAACTTGGTGGCCGCAGCGTAGCTTAAGTCTATGATTCTATTATCTACAAAGGGTCCTCTGTCATTGACTCTTAGGACGGCCTTTTTGCCATTGCGAAGATTCGTCACCTCAACATAGGCGGGTAGGGGGAGTGTTTTGTGGGCCGCGGTCATGGCGTACATGTCGAAGATTTCGCCATTTGAGGTCTGCCGTCCGTGAAACTTCTTGCCGTACCAAGAGGCCACCCCGCGTTCGTTGTAGCCCTTAGCTGTCTTTAATACGTAATAACGTTGCCCAAACTGATCATAATAGGGTGGGTTACCCCGGCGACTTAAGGGTTCATCTCGAGGAACGGCATCCTGGGTTTCATTACCCGTTGGGGTACGAGACGGCGCACTATCCTGAGGTGCGAAGGGTGTGCAAGCGCTGACCATCAAAGACGCTAGCAAAGTGATACAACGTGCTTTCATTGAGCGCGTAGTTTAGAGATGAAACAAGTCGCAATCAAATGTCTATCGTGAGGATAGTGATTGCGCCCTTTGTTGTTCTATTAGATCACCCAACTGATGAACCGCCATTGCGTACAAAATAGAGCGGTTATACTTAGTGATGACGGAGAAGTTGTGAAAGCAAACCCAATACTCAGGTCCGTCTACAGCCTCCAACTCTATCAACATAGCTTTAGCGTCGTCGGGTAGTTCTGTCTCAAACACGACACCGTTGCGTCGCAGTTCACCGACAGTATGTTTTGGTGTCAATTTGTTCTCAGCCAGGTATTGGCCCGCCCGGGTAGAGACCTGGGCTGGCACCGCAACAGGTGCGGCGTTGCGCCAACGGTGGACTTTAAAATAATTGGCCACACTGGCGATAATGTCCGGCCAGCTGCTCCAAAGATCACGTTTGTTGTCTCCGTTACCATCCACCGCATAGGCGCGATAGCTAGACGAAATGAACTGAGGCGAACCCATGGCGCCTGCGTAGGATCCCGTGGCTTCCAGCGGGTCAATTGCCTCTTCGTCGATGAGCAAGAAAAACTGTTCCAACTCTTTTGTGAAGAATTTAGATCGCTTTGGATAATCGAACGCCAGTGTTGCTAGTGCGTCGATGACACGAAAGCTGCCCGTGATCCTACCAAAAAAGGATTCGACCCCAATGATGGCCACAATGGTTTTGTCCGCAACACCGGTCTGTTGGGATATTCTGCGGATATCCTCGGCGTTTTCTTCCCAGAACGTCACACCCGCATTGATGCGACGCTCGGTGATGAATATTTTTCGATACTCATGCCAGGGTTTCCCCTCCGCTGGGCGGCTGATGGCATCTAAGATGTTTTGTTTTTTCTCTGCTTGTTCAAGCCACATCGTTAGCTGCTTGGGATCCAATTCATTGCGTTTGCTCACGTCTTGAATAAAGTCAGCCACATCCTGGCGTTTCGTGTCGTAGGCAAAACTAGGGGAAATGGCAATCATGGCCAACGCGAACAAAATTAGAGTTTTCTGTATCACCGAGCTAACAGCTTCCTATGAGTATGAACGGACATGAGAATACCGAAACCAGCCATCAGCGTCACCATGGACGTGCCGCCATAACTTACCAGCGGCAACGGTACTCCCACCACCGGCATGATACCCGTCACCATACCGGCATTGACAAAAACGTAAACAAAAAAAGTTAAACTGATACTGCCGGCCACCAATCGGGAGAACGTGTCTTGGGCCTGAACGGCTATAAACAAACCTCGAGCTACAATGAACACGTACACGCACAACAGCGCGATCAGTCCGAGTAAGCCAAATTCCTCTCCCATCACGGCGAAGATAAAGTCCGTGTCGGGTTCTGGCAGAAAGTCTAGTCTAGCTTGACTCCCGTTAAGCCAACCTTTACCAAAAATACCGCCAGATCCAATGGCGATCTTGGATTGAATAATTTGATAACCCTGACCTAAGGGGTCGCTCTCCGGGTTGAGAAAGGTGAGCACACGTTGACGCTGATAATCGTGCATAAAATACCAAAGTGCCGGTAGTGCCGCGGCACCCAGGACGCCAATGGCGGCAATCAATCGCGCACGCATGCCTGCTAGCAATGCAACGAAAACACCCGACACACCGATTAGCAAAGATGTGCCAAGGTCTGGTTGTGTTGCTATTAGATAGGTAGGTACGGCAATGAATAGCAAAACACCACCCACTTGTAGGGTAGTCGGAGGGAGTTTCTTGTCATGTAAATACCAGGCGACCATCATGGGCACACCAAGTTTCATGAGTTCTGAAGGTTGGAATCTCATAAATCCTAGATCGATCCAACGCTGAGCACCCTGTCCTACAGCACCGGACACCAACACCCAAACTAGGAGCAAAACACCCATTAGGTACACCCAAGGTGACCAAAATCGTAAAAAGCTGGGGCTGAACTGGGCTGCGACAAACATTGTGACGAAGGCGACACTCATGCGAACAAGCTGCCGAAACAACGGCCCGGTTTCGGCACCGCTGGCACTGTAGAGGGCCAGCAGTCCAAAGGCAGACAATACGATCAATCCCACTAATAAAGGACCGTCCAGGTGCAGACTTCGTAACAACGAGGGTCTTGATCTGGCCCTTGAGTCCTTAAACTGAAGTGCTTCGTTGGCCATCATTTCGACGACCCCAATAGATGGGCATCGATGACGATTTTTGCCGCTGGTCCCGCGATGGTACTTCCGCTACCGGCATTTTCTAACACTATCGCCACTGAGATTGTGGGTTCTTCTGCCGGCGCGAAGGCGATAAACAAGGCATGGTCCCTCAGTCGTTCCTCTAACGCCTCCGCGTCGTATTCTTCTTCTTGGCCGATGGTAAACACCTGGGCCGTGCCTGATTTACCGGCCATACGATATTCTCTAGGCGCCATGGCACGGGCGGTACCGTCCACACCGTGGACCACGTTTTCCATAGCCTTGATGATTCGGTCCCATTGCTCGTCCGATGCCACCAGGGGTCCGGGTAGCGGGATCGGGTCGGTGGCAACGAACTCCCCAGTTTCGCGGTTTTGTTGTCCTTTGATTAGGCGGGGTTGGAAACGCTTGCCACGTGCTGCCAACGTGGCGGTTGCGTGAGCAAGCTGTATCGGGGTCACCAAAGTGAAGCCCTGTCCGATGCCGGTAATGACGGTTTCGCCAGGAAACCAAACTTGATCTTCTCGCCGGGAGAATGCACTGCGTTTCCATTCTCGTGATGGCACTAAACCCGACTTTTCTCCAATGATCTCGATGCCTGTGACAGACCCTAAGCCAAAACCCGTCAGTGCTTTATGCATGTTGTCGATGCCCATTTCCACGGCTAGTTCATAGAAATAGACATCACAAGACCTTGCGATGGCAGCATCATAGTCCACCCAACCGTGGCCTTCGGGCTTCCAGTCGCGATAGCGTCGCTCTCGGCCCGGTAAACGGAAAAAACCTGGACAAAAACTATTGTGGGTGTGAGAAACCGTACCATCGGCCAGTGCAGCCAATGACAACATGGGTTTGATGGTTGATCCAGGTGGGTAGCGGCCCAAAAGGGCGCGATTAAACATGGGGCGATTGGGATCCGTCTGTAGCGCCTGGAACTGGCTGGAAGACAAACCCTCACCAAAGGGGTTGGGATCGTAGTTTGGTGTACTCACCATCGTGAGTACTTCGCCGTTACGTGGATCGATTGCCACTAAGGCACCACGGTAGTCAGCTAGGGCCTCTTCAGCAGCGGCCTGAAGATCTGAATCGATGGTCAAGTGCAGATCCCAACCCGGGTGTGGTGACTCACCTTCGCCTTCGATCTCGTTAAGCCACCGACCTTGGGCGTTAACAACGGCAGTACGATATCCCACTTGCCCATGGAGTACGGATTCTCGGGCGCGCTCAACGCCTATACGACCCACGTGGGTGGTGTTGGCATAGTTTGCGGTATCCAGTCTATCCAGATCCGACTCGGTAATACTGCCGACGTAGCCAATGGCGTGCACTGAGCTGCCGCCCAATGGATAGTGCCGGGCCAACCGGGCTTTGATGTCCATACCGGGAAATTCATGTCGGCGGACGGCAAACGTGGCCACTTGGTCTTCATTGAGGCGGTAACGCAATGGAATAGAGTCGAATCGACGTTTGGTCTTCAGTTGAGTTTGGACTCGCTCAAGATCCACTTCGTCCATAAGCCCCAAGGCCAGCAGACGCTCTAGCATGGCGTCGGAGTTAGGGACACGCTCGGGAGTAAACTCTAACTGGTAGGTGGGTACATTTTCCGCCAGCAACACGCCGTTTCGATCGTAAATCAAGCCCCGTGTAGGCGGGATGGGTTCTATACGAACTTGGTTGCCTTGGGAAAGGTCCGCGAAATAATCGTGTCCCAGTACTTGCAGAACGAACAGCCGAGACATTAGAAACAAAATCAACATGACGCCGAAAAAACCGGCGATGATGACTCGCATGGTAAAAACGCGTTGCTCGGTCCAGTGATCCTTAATGTGTTCTGACAACTGCATGGGTTAACGTCGCAAAGTTGAAAGTATCAGCGAGATGAATGGCCATACCAAAGCACTCGCGGCCACGGTGGCCAGCCGATCGGTTAAAGGGATTTCTTGCCCAGAAACGCCATCGATCCAATACAGGATGAACTGGTACATGGCAATCATCAAGGACACACTTAGCATTTGTTGCCAGACCGGGAAGACTCGCGTTCGCAAACGAAAACGGATGGCTAAAAAACCCACCACCGCCATGGCCAGGGCGTGCTGACCGAGTAGTGCGGACTTTAGCGCGTCGAGAATCAAACCCACCAACCATGCTGCGCCAATGCCCACTTGTCTCGGGCGCACCATCAGCCAATAGATAATGACAAGGGCAACCCAGTCTGGACGAAAACGACCTAACCACTCTGGCATGGGGACAATGGCCAAAGAAAACGCCACGATAATGCTAAACACAAACAAACCGAGGACGGGTTCGCTTTCACGGCTGGTCACTGGGTCGCTTCCTCTTCGGGCGATACAGTGGGTTGCGGTACCGATGCGCCTCGACGTACTACCAATACCTCTCGTACTCGATTTAACGCCGCTGCGGGTTCTGCTTCAATGGTAGCGAAGGACTCTCCAAGATCCCGTTGAATCGAAGTGACGATGGCTACCGGGTAGCCAGCGGGAAACTTGCCGCCTAATCCTGAAGACACCAATAGATCGCCGTTTTCTATATCCGCATTGTTTTGCAAAAAAGGCAAAATCAACTTGGTGGTATCACCAGTCCCAACAGCAATGGTGCGTAGGCCATTGCGGTTTAACTCCACCGGGGTGGCGTGGTTTGGGTCGCTGATCAAAATGGCTTGTGCCGAAAACGGATCCACTTCCGTGATTTGTCCAACAATGCCCTGTGCGTCTAGCAACGCCTGGCCCGAGACCAGTCCATCGTTGGTTCCTTTGTTGACCACAATGTTGTGGCGATAAGGGTCCATGTCCACTGCCATAATTTCTGCCACCAATACTCTATCGGCCACTTTGGCAGATGAGTCTAATAGTCCACGCAGCCTGGCGTTTTCCGCCTCTAATGCAGAGAGTCTTTGTAGCTGGGCATTGGCAATGAGTTGACGTTCCTTGAGTCGCTTGTTGTCGATCTGCAGGGCACTTCGATCCGACAAGCTGCCGCTAAGCCAGTCAGCTGCCTGAAACGGCAAGTCCACCAGCAATCGAATGGGATAAACCGCCACGGATAAGGCTTGTCGGGTACGCTCCAGATGGTGTTCCCGGTTGTCCAAGACCATCAAAACACCGGAGAGCAGGGCGAGTAGCAACAAGCGCATACCCAATGAGGGACCGCGGGTGAATAACGGTTTTGAATCGCTTGTTTGTATTGGACTCATGTCACCTTGCAAATGGTTGCTGAGTCAAAGGCCTGGTAAGGGCCAAAAAATCAATCCAGTCCGAACATCTCGGGACCATGTTCATCCATCAGTTCTAACACTCGGCCGCCACCTCTGGCGACACAGGTGAGCGGGTCGTCCGCTACTACGACAGGGAGACCGGTCTCCTCCATGAGTAGTTTGTCTAGGTCTCGCAACATGGCGCCCCCGCCCGTGAGAACGATGCCGCGCTCGGCGACGTCCGCACCCAATTCCGGGGGTGTTTGTTCTAGCGCTGCTTTGACCGCACCAACAATGCCTTGCAACGGTTCTTGCAACGCCTCCAAAATCTCGTTGCTGTTTAGGGTGAAACTGCGAGGTACACCTTCCGACAAGTTTCTGCCTTTAACGGAGATTTCCTTCACTTCCTGCCCCGGGTATGCGGACCCAATCTCGTGTTTGATTCGCTCGGCGGTGGCTTCGCCAATCAAGATGCCATAGTTTCGCCGGACGTAGTTGATGATGGCTTCGTCAAAGCGGTCGCCACCCACTCGAA
This sequence comes from Pseudomonadota bacterium, assembly GCA_039029655.1. Classification (GTDB taxonomy): domain Bacteria; phylum Pseudomonadota; class Gammaproteobacteria; order Steroidobacterales; family JBCCFQ01; genus JBCCFQ01. Next base: position 15,500 of record JBCCFQ010000010.1, read on the forward strand.
CGGACGCAGCGTAGACAATACCGTTTAGTGAAATTACGGCGACTTCAGAGGTGCCGCCCCCAATGTCTAACACCATGGAGCCCCGTGCTTCGTGGACCGGCATACCTGCACCAATGGCTGCGGCCATGGGTTCTTCAATCAGGTAAACCTTGCGGGCGCCGGCGCCTTCGGCGGATTCGCGGATGGCTCGACGTTCAACCTGAGTGGATCCATAGGGTACGCACACTAAGACTCGCGGGCTGGGACTCCAATATCGGGTGGCATGGGCCCGCTTGATGAAGTATTGCAGCATTTTTTCCGTCACGGTGAAGTCGGCAATCACTCCGTCCTTCAGTGGTCTGATGGCCGTGATGTTGCCGGGAGTTCTACCGAGCATATTTTTGGCCTCGGCGCCCACGGCTTGGATGGACTTGCCCCCCCGACCATGTTCTTCCCGGATGGCCACCACCGACGGCTCATTAAGCACGATGCCCCGGCCGCGCACATAGATAAGTGTGTTGGCGGTGCCCAGGTCGATGGACAGATCGCTGGAAAAATAACCCTTGAGCTTTTTTAACATGTAAGCGTAATGCCCTTAATCTTAAAGAGATTGCTACAAATTGCTGGGTACTCTAACAACGGGTGGAACATTGGGCAAGCGCCCGTGTATGATAGTTTGCTTTTCGATTCTTAAGGTCTTTAGTAGGTGGAGGAGTCAATGTCGCTGACAAAGGACGACATTCAAAAAATCGCGACCCTGGCACGACTTCAAATTAGTGACTCTGAGGTGCCCGAGTACCAGTCTACTCTGTCCAGCATCCTAAATTTTGTACAGCAACTTGAGACTGTGGAGACTGATGACGTGTCTCCCATGGCCCATCCGTTGGAGATGAATCAGCGGTTGCGAGATGATGTGGTGACAGAGGCAGATCGTCGTGCCGAATTTCAGGCCCAGGCCCCAGACACCGAAGATGGCTTGTATTTGGTCCCCAAAGTCATCGAGTAACAGCAAATGCATACCAACACTCTGGCAGGCATGCTGGCGGATTTGTCAGCCAGCCGCTATTCCTGTCGCGAACTGACCCAGTCCTTTCTGGAGCGAATTGCTAAATACGATGCAAATCTCAACAGTTTCATCACGGTGGATGAAGCTGGGGCGTTGGTTCAGGCAGAAGAACAAGACTTGCTCCGGGCGAAGGGCAGTCATGGACCATTGTCCGGCATACCCATTGCACACAAGGACATCTTTTGTACAAAGGGTCTAAAGACCAGCTGCGGATCAAAAATGCTGGATAACTTCGTAGCACCCTATGACGCAACCGTTGTGTCACGTTTGGCCAGTGCGGGTGCGGTGGTCTTAGGTAAGACCAACATGGACGAATTTGCCATGGGTTCGTCCAACGAAAATAGTTTTTATGGTCCGGTGAAAAATCCTTGGGATGAGACCCGGGTGCCTGGTGGATCTTCGGGAGGTTCTGCCGCAGCCATGGCGGCGCGTATGTGTGCCGCTGCCACCGGAACCGATACCGGTGGTTCGATTCGGCAACCGGCGGCACTCAGTGGTGTTACTGGCATAAAACCGACCTATGGTCGTGTGTCCCGTTTTGGCATGATTGCTTTCGCCTCAAGTTTGGATCAAGGGGGGTGTTTTGCCGCAGATGCTCGGGGCGCGGCGCTGATGCTAAGTGCCATGTCCGGCTTTGATCCATTGGATTCCACCAGTTCAGAAACACAAGTTCCGGACTACACCGAGTCCCTAGGTGAACGCCTCGAAGGTCTAAAAATAGGAATACCTACTCAGTTTTTTGAAGATGGTTTGGATGAGCGCATCGCTACGCCAGTGCGGCAAGCGGCAAAGGAACTTGAATCCCAAGGTGCATACTGTGTTGAAGTTGCATTACCTCATTTGAGTTTGTCCGTACCCACCTATTACGTTGTGGCTCCTGCTGAAGCGTCTTCAAATCTGTCGCGCTTTGACGGTGTGCGTTTTGGTCATCGCTGTGACGACCCTAAAAATCTAAACGATTTGTATTGCCGGAGTCGTGGGGAAGGGTTTGGGGTGGAAGTCAAACGAAGAATAATGACGGGTACCTATGCGCTTTCCGCTGGCTACTATGATGCCTATTATTTGAAAGCCCAAAAAACTAGACAACTGATCAGCCAAGACTTTGAGAACGCTTTTTCCGATGTAGATGTGTTGCTCGGCCCTACCACGCCAACACCAGCTTTTAAGATCGGAGAAATCGTTGATGATCCGGTTACCATGTATTTGAATGACATCTTCACCATTGCGGTAAACCTAGCGGGTTTGCCAGGTATGTCCATTCCTTGCGGCTTTGCTGATGGTTTGCCCGTGGGTATGCAACTTATTGGGAACTATTTCTCTGAAGCCACTTTGCTTAGAGTTGCCCATCAGTTTCAGTTGGCTACGGACTGGCATCAAAAGATTGCACCAGGTTACGCTTAAGTTATGGAATGGGAAACGGTCATAGGTTTGGAGATCCACGCACAGTTGCGTACTGTGAGTAAGATTTTTTCCGGCAGCTCCACGAGTTTTGGCGCAGAGCCCAACACGCAAGCAAACGCGGTGGATCTTGGTCTACCTGGCGTGTTGCCGGTGTTGAACCGAGAGGCAGTCCGCATGGCTGTCAGGTTTGGCTTAGCCATTAACGCAACGGTTTCACGTCGTTCTGTGTTTGCTAGAAAAAACTATTTTTATCCAGACTTGCCCAAAGGTTATCAGATCAGTCAGTACGAGTTGCCTATCGTAGAAGGTGGTGCGGTAGAGATTGATCTTGAAGATGGAAAAAAGAAATCCATACGCCTGACACGGGCGCACCTCGAAGAGGACGCTGGAAAATCTCTCCATGAAGACTATCAGGGTTCTACGGGAATAGATCTGAACAGAGCTGGCACACCCTTGTTGGAAATCGTTTCTGAGCCTGAGATGCGATCTGCTAAGGAAGCCATTGCCTATATGAAAAAGATCCACACATTGGTTAGGTACTTGGATATTAGTGACGGCAATATGCAAGAAGGATCTTTCCGATGTGACGCAAACGTGTCGGTTCGCCCAAAAGGTTCAGAAGAACTAGGAACCCGAACCGAACTAAAGAACCTAAATTCGTTTCGATTTATCGAGAAGGCAATCGACTATGAAGTTGAACGTCACATAGATGTACTTGAGTCGGGAGAAGCCGTGGTTCAAGAGACTCGACTTTATGACCCCGACAAAGACTTAACTCGAGCTATGCGAGGCAAAGAGGAGGCGAATGACTATCGCTATTTTCCAGATCCGGACTTACTACCGGTGGTGTTGGATGATGCCTTTGTCGACGGGGTTGCGCAGGGTATGCCAGAGCTGCCGGATGCCAAAAGGCTTAGATTTATGGATGACTATGCCTTGTCCGCTTATGACGCCGCCGTGTTAACGGCCACGCGGGAAATGAGTGAGTATTTCGAGACTCTTACTCATTCCTTTTCAAATGATAGCAAATTAGCAGCAAACTGGGTCATGGGAGAGTTGACCGCGTCCCTAAACAAGGACGGCATTGAAATACAAGAAAGCAGAGTGTCCGCTGAATCCCTAGGGCTGCTACTACAACGTATAGATGACAAAACGATTTCGGGGAAGATTGCAAAGGACGTGTTTTCGGATATGTGGGCATCCGGCTACGATCCAGATGGCATTATTGAAGCAAAGGGGCTGAAACAGATCACTGATAGCGGTGCAATAGAAGCGATTGTCGATCAGGTTCTGCAAGACAATCCCTCACAGCTTCAAGAATACAAAGCTGGCAAGGAAAAACTGCTTGGATTTTTCGTGGGTCAAATCATGAAGCAAACACAGGGCA
>JBCCFQ010000011.1:0-18767 GCA_039029655.1 Pseudomonadota bacterium
ATTCAATTGGATTTTGCGTAGCGAGCACAAAAAACGGTGGTTTAAGATTGTATTGATTACCACGCACCGTTACCGAGCCTTCCTGCATTGCTTCAAGCAATGCCGCCTGGGTCTTCGGTGGTGTCCTATTGATTTCATCCGCCAATAACACATTGGTAAAAATCGGACCCGGTACAAAACGCCAGCTACGTTGGCCTGTATTTGCATCCTCTTCCATAACGTCGGTCCCGGTAACGTCCGTGGGCATAAGATCAGGGGTGAACTGAATACGTTTGAATGTTAGGCCCAACACATCAGCAAGAGTTTTAACCAACAACGTTTTGGCCGTACCTGGCATGCCGGTGATCAAGCAATGTCCGCCAACCAGCAAAGTCACCAACAAATGCTCGACAACGTGTTGTTGGCCGATGATTACTTTGCCCACTTCTTCCCGAATGCTATGGGAAACACTGTGGAAGCGATCCACCAATGGCGCCACACCGTTTGTATCCAATAGGTTGTTTTGTTCTGTCATAAAGTCTTCCAAAAACTTAAGAGGTTGGTTGAGAGACTACCTTGAGTAGCAATTTTTGTGCAGGTCTAAAGTTGGGAGCCACCTCTAACGCCTTGATGAGAGCGCTTTGCGCACGTTCGGTATCTCCCATTTTGAAATAAGCCTGGCCAACTCGATAGTGCGCTGTGGCCTGATCGTGAGGCGACAACGCCATAGCAACTTGAAACTCGCGCAGCGCTTGTACGGGTTCTGCAACATCCAAATAAAGTTCTCCCAGCATTGCATGGGACGATTCATCAAAAGGGTCAACCAGATGCAACGTGTTTAATACATTTATGGCTTGGTTCTTGTCCCCTCTTTCCTCTAGGGCTTTTGCCAAGCGCATCAATGAGGAAGGGTGATATCCACCCTTTCGCCAATACTCCAACAGCGTCTCCAAAGCCTCGTCACTCTGCTCTAGAGAAGACTGAGCCAGACTTAGAGCCAAATAAGGACTATCGGGCTCCACATAGTTTGGCGTAATCGCAATCAGTTCCCGGGCCTTTGTTTGCACGGCTTCCCAGTCTTGCTTAGCCAGCAACTCTGTCATTGCCTTCTTCGCATCATGCCAATGCTCGAATTGCTCGAAGACAGCACCAAAGTTTTGTTCCACATATTCGTTAAACTGCTTGTCAAAAGCTGAAATTGATAAGTCCAGGACTTGCGTTATAGCGTTCTCCGTGGATTGACCCTCGGCAAACGCTTTCAGCATATTTTTTAGTCCATCTGGATAGTTTTGGTTGATAAAGTCACAAATCAGACCAGCCTGCATGTACGACACAATGACCTGCTGCGGATAGGTTGGTCTGATGAACCCTTCGTCAAGTTCAGCGACACTAAGCATCTTTCCGTCTTTGATCGCCTGAAGCACCGACATAGAAATTCTGACACCTGGATTTGGACCACTGCGCCATTCTTCAAAGACCGACGCGCCCTCACTGAACCAACGTGGCACCAAATGATTAGTGGCTTCTAAGGTGTAGATGTGAGCCAGCTCGTGCCATAAGGTGGTACCCCATTGGAACTGCTCGACCGGTCGTGCAGAGGGTGAATCCATGGCCACTAAGTAGCCAAACGCGGCACCGAGTATCCCAAGGCCCGGCATTCCTGCGGTACGAACCGCAAAATCAGCGTGATCAGGATACATTTCGATAACAATGGGCTCTTTGAGTCTGAAGCCATAACGCTCGCGGAACACCAACATGGCCTGTTCTGCCAGTTCCTTTGTATAAGGGGAAAGCACAGCCGACTCGTCCTCGTGAAGCCTCAATGTCATGGGCACAAGAGTTGGGTCTTCCGGCTGGTAACCTATGGTGTCAAAGTGCTTAAATGAATCTAACAGTCGCAAAGTATTGACTGAAATCGGGCTAAACGGGTCTTGGGTATACGCCAACTCTAGGTGATATCGCGCTTCACTCACACGATTATCCCGGAGCAAATTTATGCCAAGCTCTCGATGTGCAACGGTTAAGTTTGGATCAAGCTTGACAGCCTTCTGATATAAAGCGATGGCCTCTCGATAGCGTCGAGTGATGACATAGAAATGCGCAGGCACAGAATAAATCTCGCCAAAACGAGGATTTATCTCCAACGCCTTCTCAGTCCAATCTGCCCGGGTGTTGCCGAGCAGATCCGCCGCAGCCCGCAAGGCGTAAACGTCAAGCAAGGGCCACTCCCCATCGGTAGCCATGGCCTCTGCTTTGTTCAGCTCTCTTTTGGCCGAACCAACATCGCCGTTTTCAAGATTAATCCACGCTGTAATCAATGCGGCGGGAATTGCAGCACCCTCCCTTTCAGGCACCTTGGCCAAAAAATCGGTTGCGCTGGATTCAAAACCAGATGCAAGAAGCCTGGCAGCACCCACCAAGGCAAAGCCGTGGTTTGGCTTTTGTTGTAAAACTTCCTGATAAATCGCCATGGCCTCGGCATCCTGATGAGTGCTTGAAAACAAGTCTCCCCACCGGGCCTTTACGTCCAGATCGCCTGGATTGTCTTTCAAAGCGCTTCGGAAGTAATCGTTGGCCCGCTGGACATCCTTTAGCGCCCAGCTGGCTTCGGCTAGCGCCGAGTTCGGTGCCGACCTATCGGCCAAAACATCCTGATAACAATTCATAGCCTCAGCACGTTTACCTTTCCAACTGAGACGATCACAGGCTTCCACTTGATCATTGTTAACCGCACCATAGTGTATCGATCGGGGGTAGGTCGGCTGGGCAACCAATAGGGTACCGACTGCTACTAGAACGCATACAAAAGAGTTATGCCAACTCACTCGGTTACACCCTGTTCTATTTTTTCTTCGACGCGGGCAAGCTCGATTAACTTTTGCAACAGGAGTCTTTGATACTCAGACTCATCATAGGAGCTGCGATTAGTCTTTAGAGATTCAATATCTTTATTTAATGAATCTTTTTGCTGCTCCAGTGCTGAGCGCACAGATGAGCTGGCGGCAGCCTGGGTTTGGTCCAGCATACTTAAAGTGACTGACTCAAATCCCTTGGCACGCAAAACCGCATGTTCCGTGGCTAAGGAATTGTTCTGCTCAAAATATTGTTTGACTTGACGATCGGCGAAACTAAATGCCTCCTGACCACTAATTCGGCGATTCTTATCGATATCGGCATTCTCACTGGACAGGCTCTCGGCAAAAAACTGGCCAAACCTGGTGGCGTGTCGTTCCACGCCGCTTCGCGTGGCCAACACCATGGTTGTGTCGTCGGATTCAAACAGCCGTTCTATGGCCCCACTGGCCGATGACGTATTTACCAGAAATTTCGTCGCCGGAATCTCCTGCAGAAGAGCGTGCAACTGTTCACCCGTGATGTCGGGACCTGGCACGTTGAATTTGTACTCGTACCCATCGTAGCTCCCGTGACCAATGAGATAGATAACCAGTTGATCCGACGAATCTAGCTGCTCCGCCAGGACGTTTAGATGCTCTACGATATGCTCTTTCCTGGCTTGGTTTTCAACCAGTGTGGTGACATGTTCACTATCGGTGACTGATCGAGACGCTGTGGTGATGGCAACGACCTGTTCGGTGAATTGAGATTCGTAAGTTTCAGAACCTCCTAAACCCTTTACGATCACCACATGCATTTCGGCCAGGGCTACTATTGGATTTGCAAAAAACAAAAAGACAATGCTTGCTCGTAGCACTAGATGCCCCTCCAACGCCTGCGCAGTAGCCATTCCCCAGACTTGATCAGAATCAGCAACAAAAACATCACCGGAGCATCCCAAATACTGCGGTATCGAAACTCCTTAATACCCGAGCTTGAGTATCTCAGGCTCTCGACAACGTCTAGCGCGTTTTCTGGTTCAAAAAAAGAACCGCCCGTGGCATCAGACAAACGTTTAAGAAGCCCCGTATCCCTTCGCACTCGGAAATACTCACCTGGACCCGATTCCAAAAAATGGCTTTGACGAATGCTGGCCCAGGTTTCTTGTTCCCTACGTGCTAACACTTCGAAATACCAAGTACCTCCAGCGTCGAGAGTCGCATCGGTAACAAAGGTGCCAACTTCCTCGGGACTTCTGATCATAGTCAAGGTTTCGCTATCACCGAGATCGTTACTTGCAACCACGGTGACGTTGAGATCATCAACATCGTCGTACTTTTGATCTCTGAAATTCGCCCGAAGCGACACTAAGCTGGACCCTCGGTTTTGATTAACCACCAAAGTATTTTGTGGCAATACGTCAACCACCATAAATCTCAATAGCTGTTGCCAGAACTTCTCGTGACTCAAGTCTTCGAAGGGCATGCCCATTTGCCAGCGCCAGGTGCCGGCTGTTGCAAGAATCACGCCCTTGCCTTGTCCATAGGGCTGAGACACAAGAATGGGGACTGGGCCATCGATGGTCTCAGCCTCAAGCCAACTGGTAGCCGCAGGCTTAAGAGGTCCGACGTTTTGGTAATTCGCAATTTCCGGCAGATCTTTCCAGATTTCACCACTCTCCGGATCGGACTCGGAAAGCTTAAATGTGGGAGTGACACGGCCGGCTTGGGTGAGACTCACTTTTACTCTGTCACGAAAAAAAGTCTCAACACTTGAAGATGGTAAAGACACTGGCAACGCATCCGCCACTGTGGTTTGACCCCAACCACCATTCCCCAGACCTCTAGGCCCTGCCAACAGCATTAGCGTTCCACCACGCTTGCCTACAAAGTCTCTTAAATTTTGCAACTGTTGTTCCGACAACAGCGCCGCCTCCAGGCTGCCAATGATTACCGCATCAAAGGAAAACAACTCTTCGGTAGTCTGGGGAAAACCCGTCTTTAGCTGCTCCGCCGAACTCAAACCCTGTCTGTAAAATTTGTTCTCGCTAACCCGCAGCATAGACACCAAATTGATGTGGGGATCGGTCTCTAATGCGCGACGTAAAAATTTGTACTCCCAGCGGGGTTCCCCTTCAAAGTACAAAACGTCAAAAGACTGATCAACGATACTTAAGCCCGTATGGACAACGTTGTTTCTTGGTTCCGAATCGCTGGTACCGGCGTCTACCAAAAACCGAAGAGAACGGCCACCGGTATCTGCAAAGTCTAGCTCGATATCCGTTGCGGTCACGTGAGTGTCTGAGGAAAGCTCCACCGGCTTGGAAGCGATTAATTCCTCACCTGAATACACTTTCACCCGGGCGGATGCACCCCGATCATGACGCACAGACAATCGCGCTGTGACTGTACTATTAGGTGGCGCTTCACCGGGCAATATCACCTTGTCTAACTGGATGTCAGCGGGTATGGCTTCACGGCCCATGGCCAGAGTATGAATGGGAACCCCAAATCCCGCGATTGTTGCCAGGGTTCTTTCGGACAATCCTGTTGTATCAGCCCCATCGGTAGCAATGACAACACCGGCCAACGCTTGCTGTCGGGCACTCTCAAGAATCCCGATCAAGGACTCCGCTAACGCCGTCTCTGACGCAGAGGGTGTTAAAGCTGCAAAACCATCCACCGCCTCCGCGCCGTCACCAAACTGATAACGCAAGGGCACAAACAAAGGACCCGCCTGGGCGGTAATGGAATCTAGCAAGCTTGCTCCCGCCTCTAGTTCCGAAGTGCCCTCGCCTTGAGACATACTTTGAGACGTGTCTAACACTAGCGCAACAGCATTGTCCCCTGGTCTTAGCTGCTCAGTTTTCAAAGTCGGCTGTAACAGCACAAACAACACCAGCCCAAAGAAAACCAGCTGTAAAGCGCCTAAAGAGAAAAGGGTCCCCCAACTTTGGTGGCGCAAGCGCCTACCTAAACCAAAAGCAATTCCAAATACACCAATAAGCGCGGCAACAACGACTAGTAAAAATGGCCATTCGGAGACAAAGACTAACTCACTGCGGAAATAGTCTTCTAATGAGTATTTAAAGAAAAACTCAAACAAACTCGGCTTCTCAGTGGGTCATCGCATAGATGAGGTAGTTGATCCCAAATCGGTACGCAAGGGCGGTCATGTTCTCGGGATAGTCAGGCCAGTCTGCATGTTCCCATGCGTCACCGATGTCCATATTGAAGTTGATGGCAACCATCAACCGGCCTTGGTCGTCGTAAATGCCCCGCCAGTGAGGAGTAAACCCATCTTTCTCCCAGGTTTTTCCCGAATAGATAAACATTCGGGACGGGATCTGCATGCGATGATCTAGATCGTAAAGTACATGAAAGACTTCATCGCTCTCAGGAATCTCTACAATGTCTTTGTCGGGAAACACCCTATCCATAGACGCCTTAAAAGCCGCCCATTCCCAAGAGCCGTGAAAATCATCCACCATCAAGAATCCACCTCTGAGTAAATACTCTCTCAGATTGGCCGCTTCCTGATGATTCAGCACCCAATAACCCACCTCCACGGCGTAGATCCAGGGATAGTCAAATATGGATTGATCCAACGGTCTTGCAATTTGACCTCTATCGGCCGCGTGAATATTGGTCAGGCGATTAATACCCTTAACAAAGTGATGCTCCGCATCCGGCCAATCCGTTTGCCAAGGCTGTCGCCCCGTCCCGGATGAGTGAGACGCGTAAGCAAGACGTAGAAACTGAAACTCGGCAGGGCCTTGTGCAGAGCGATCAAAGGGCACCACGGTCGACTGACTTAGTGCAGTACCAGTACATACCAGGGTTAGACAAAGTATCAGCCAAGAAGGCCGGGTTTTGGGCATAACACCACATCCTTAAGTTCAGCGCACTCGGACGCTTCCCCCTCAAGCAAATCTTTCGGCCCATACAACTAATGTGACAACAGTAACCCAAAATAGATTCACGGGGGTCGTCGTTTCAAACCATCGATTCACCGATTCCTTATTCAATCGGTGAGGGCCACGCTAAGTGATTGTTTTACCGTGTAACAGCTACTTCACGCGTTTGACTTTGACGGAAGACTTCACACCTTGGATCCGAATAGCATGACTACCCAAAAAACCGACACTGATGGTGGCAGGTGTCGGCAGGGATCTGGGCCTGGACACGTTTCGTACTTCGGTTTGTCGCCAAATCTGCCCACTCTCCAAGTAATAGCGCAAGCGGCCTCGCGTGTCCTTGTCCACCTTGGCTACCACGACATCGTAGTTGGTTTTCTTTTCCTTTTTCTCTCTTTTAGACCGTTCTAAGTACTTTTCCCCCAAAGCTTCGGTCCCATCGTCAGCCACCGTGGGGGTTGGCGTCGGTTGTTCAGCCGGTTTGGTCGGCCCAGCCACTGACGCCGGGGCGGCGGGTAAGGCTTTTCCGGCCGCCAATCCATCAAAACAAGCTAACCGCTCTGAGGGATCGGATATCCCAGCACAAAGAGCAATTTTACCTTCTAAATCATTAGCATAGATGGCCGGGCTAAGCGTCAAGGTGACGCTCGCTAACAAGATATGTAGATAGACAACGGTTGATCTCATGGGTCCAGGAACTCCAATTCAACTAAGCCCGTGGGGCTTTTGGATTGTTTCGCTTAAGCATAAACCATTTCCCCCCCCCTCCGTCACAAAAGCCTGGGGTAAATGTCGCCTCGCAACATCAGTGCAGGATTCGAAAAGCGTATGTTCCAAAGTTCAGGAAAAAACTATAGAATGTCGCCGATCTTGTTGCTAAAAAACGAAAAACTGCCAAATGAGCAAGATACTTCTTATCCACGGACCAAATCTCAATCTTCTTGGAACTCGAGAACCGGATGTCTATGGCGGGGAAAGTCTGGCCGACGTAAATCGCAGACTGGAGGGTCTGGCCCAGGACGCCAACGTATCTTTGGTTTGCCACCAGGAAAACTCCGAACTTGCGTTGCTACAGCTCATCCATGGCGCGTTAGAAACCGGCGTCGATTTCATTATTTTTAATCCAGCAGCGTACACCCACACCAGCGTGGTCCTGCGGGATGCATTGGCAGCAGTACAGATTCCGTTTGTGGAAGTGCATATCTCAAATGTTCACAGTCGAGAAGACTTTCGCAGACACTCCTATTTCTCAGACCTAAGCGTTGGGACAATCTCTGGGTTTGGCACCCTAAGCTATGACCTTGCATTTAGAGCTGCAGTATCGCATTTAGAAAAACTCAACCCATAGGATGCTCCAATGGATATCCGAAAAGTAAAAAAATTAATGGAACTCTTGCAAGAGTCCGACATGGCTGAAATCGAAGTGACCGAAGGGGAAGAATCGGTGCGGATTGTGCGTTATCCATCTGGCCAAGCGCCTACGACCTTTGCGGCACCCGCCGCGATACCTATGCCCAGTGCACCTGCTGAGATTCCGGGGCCAGCCGCCGTTGCAAGTGCGGATGCACCTCCCCCAACGGTGTCTTCGGACCAACAAATCACCGCCCCTATGGTTGGCACGTTTTACTTGGCGCCAGCACCCGGCGCGACACCCTTTGTGGAGATAGGCACACAAATCAATGTTGGTGACACCATTTGCATCATTGAAGCCATGAAAATGATGAACCAAATTGAGGCGGACAAGAGCGGTCGAATCGCTGCCGTTTTGGTTACCGACGGTGATCCCGTTGAATTTGGGCAACCTCTTTTCTCAATTGAATAATCCTCTTAAATCATGCTTAGAAAAATCGTAATCGCGAACCGCGGCGAAATCGCTCTGAGAATTCAGCGGGCCTGTAGGGAATTAGGCATTCAAACGGTCGCGGTTCATTCCACCGCTGACAACAATCAAAAGCATGTGCTTCTCGCAGATGAGTCGGTCTGTATTGGGCCACCCAAATCCACCGAGAGCTACCTCAACATGCCCGCCCTTATCAGTGCGGCAGAGGTCACAGATGCAGATGCCATACACCCAGGCTATGGTTTTTTGTCGGAGAATGCAGATTTTGCGGAACGCGTTGAGGACAGTGGTTTTATCTTCATTGGCCCCCGCCCGCAAACTATCCATTTGATGGGCGACAAGGTGTCAGCCATCAAGACTATGAAGTCCGCAGGCGTACCCTGTGTTCCCGGTTCTGATGGCCCCATTGGAGATGATCACCGAACCAACGCTGGCTTAGCCGAAGAAATCGGCTATCCAATTATCGTCAAAGCCGCGGGCGGTGGCGGCGGCCGTGGCATGCGGGTTGTACAGAATGAAGCCCAGTTGTCAGAGTCAATCAGTCTCACTCGCAGTGAAGCAAGAAATGCATTTGGCAACGATATGCTCTACATGGAGAAATTCCTAGCGACACCTCGTCACATAGAAATTCAAGTGCTGTCCGACACCCATGGCAACGCCATTCATCTGGCAGAGCGGGATTGCTCCATGCAACGGCGACACCAAAAAGTCGTTGAGGAAGCACCAGCACCCGGTATTACCGAAGAACAAAGACAAGCTATAGGCACTCGCTGTGTTGCCGCTTGCAAAGAGATAGGGTATCGCGGCGCGGGTACCTTCGAGTTCCTGTATCAGGACGGCGAATTCTATTTCATTGAAATGAATACTCGAGTTCAGGTGGAGCACCCGGTCACCGAACTCATTACCAGCGTAGACATTGTGAAGGAACAGATTCGTATCGCATCTGGATACGAACTCAGTTACGCCCAAGAAGATATCAGTATCGCCGGTCATGCCATAGAATGTCGTATCAACGCGGAAGACCCCGAGACATTCGTACCCTCTCCTGGTCCAATCAAACAGTGGCACGCACCGGGTGGTCCTGGTGTTCGAGTGGACAGTCATATTTATAGCGGATACACCGTGCCGCCGTTTTATGACTCTATGATTGGCAAATTAATCACCCACGGCGAGACCAGATCATCGGCTTTGGCCCGTATGCGAACGGCTTTAAGCGAAATGGTCGTGGAAGGCATCAAGACCAACATACCGCTACAGGAACACATCTGCGCCGATGAAGAATTTCTTAAGGGTGGGACGGATATCCACTACCTGGAAAAGAAGCTTGGACTTTAAATGCCTTGGCAAAATCTCTCTGTTGTTGTTACCAGCGATGCCGTTGAAAGGCTCGAAGTCCTACTGCGATCCAACGGTGCTGTTTCCGTCACCATGGTGGACGCGGGGGAAAACCCAATATTTGAACCCGATCTAGGTACCACACCTTTATGGGCACAAGTAAAGCTCAGCGCATTATTCCCCATTGACACAAACTTAAACGATCTCGAGTACACCCTACGTTCCAATTGCGAGCGCTTCTCCGTTGAAACTCTCGCTGACCAAGACTGGGAACGCGTTTGGCTAAAGGACTTTAAGCCCCAGTGTTTCGGCGACAGACTATGGATATATCCCAGTGGCTTTTCCGTACCTGATGGACCTTCAGTGTGCTTGGACCCCGGTCTGGCGTTTGGCACTGGCGACCATCCCACAACCAAGCTTTGTCTTGAATGGCTTTCAACCCAGGAGTTGCGGGATCACGACGTGCTGGACTATGGCTGTGGTTCCGGGATATTGAGTTTAGCGGCGCACAAGCTTGGTGCCTCTTCTGTTACCGCAACCGATATCGATCCTCAGGCCATTCAGGCATGTCAATTGAACGCACTACGAAACGATGTAAGCGGTGCATTTAACGTGTGTCCCCCAGAATCCATTGGCGGACAATATGACATTGTGGTGGCCAATATTCTTTTCCAGCCATTGGTGGAACTGAAGGCAAAGCTAGTAGGTTTACTAGCACCTAAGGGAAGGCTTATTCTCTCCGGCATTCTCAGAAGTCAAATGGAAGTGATTGTGGATCGCTACGGAACAGACATTACGTTCTCGCCGGCCAAAGAACTTGACGATTGGGTTTTGCTGACGGGAAGCACTGGCTCAACACCTGCGAATTGACGTGTATACCCAGTGCCCAGAATGCGCCGTTGTTCTCACCATATCAGCCCATGACCTAAGGGCCGCAGATGGCGAGGTGTGTTGTGGTGCCTGTAACCATACTTTCAACGCCCTTCATCATTTGGTCGATACAGACGAAGACCTGGTGTCGGATGTTATGGCCGCCGCCAGTGATGAGGACGCAGAAAGCCTCGAAGCGTCATCGACTGATGAGCACGGGGATCAAGAAAACGCCACGGGTCCCACGGCCGACGCTGAACAGGACGAGGAGAATATTGCCTGGTCACGAACCATCGCCGCCTTAGGGTTGGCTGACGAAGCGACTCTAAAAGCCCTTGATGACTACGATCAGACACACAATTCAGAGCCTGAAGTCGAACAAGACGAGGAAGACAAGCCTGCACAACCTGTGTCGGATTCAGAAAGACTAACGGACAAAGAGGTGGTGTTTGAGCTTGTTGGCGAGATCGACGATCCCGTCACGAGCAATGATTTCGACCCCGATGAATTGTTGAGCGATAAGACTACTTCTCCGTGGCTTAAACGCACCCTATGGAGTGGCATTGTCATTGCCAGTTTTGGATTACTGATTCAGGTAGTTCATTTCCAAAGAAACGAGTTAGCCATCGACTCTCGCTGGGGCAAACAAATACAACAGATTTACTCAAGAATAGGTCTGCCACTAGACCCAAATTGGGACGTTAAACAATATGATATCGCCGACGGTGGCGGAAGCGCCGATCCGCGACTGCCGGGAATCTTGCTGGTTAGAGCACGCTTGTCAAATCTGGGAGATTTACAGATGCCGTTGCCCCTAATCAAGTTGAATCTGAAAGACCGGTGGGGGGATCTTGTAGGCGGCCGCACTTTTACACCGCCGGAATACTTATCAGACACCGGCGACAATCAATTTCTTCTACCCGGCGCATCGGTAATGGTACAACTGCGGGTGGTGGACCCTGGAGAAAACGCCAATGGATTCTCCTTAGATGCCTGCCTGAGTACAAAAGAAGGACGACTGCGCTGTCGCTACGACTCCCTTACCGCAAGCAATTAACGTCGCAATGCCCATACAGATCGGACCCTACACTCTTCAGAACCGGCTCGTACTTGCGCCGATGGCGGGAGTCACAGACTTACCGTTTCGAAACCTGTGTCGTCGTTTCGGTGCCAGTCTTGCGGCATCAGAGATGGTAAGTGCGAACACAGAACTTTGGAGCAAGGACAGCACAAGACGGCGACTAGATCATCGGGGCGAAGCAACCCCGCGGGTCGTTCAAATTGCTGGTTCAGAACCTAAGATGCTCGCCGAAGCTGCAAAACGTAGCGTCGAGGGTGGCGCTCAGATTGTTGATATCAATATGGGTTGCCCGGCAAAGAAGGTTTGTAAAAAGCTCGCAGGATCGGCATTGCTATCTGACGAACGTTTGGTGGCACGTATATTAGATGCCACGGTGAAGGCCGTGAACGTGCCCGTCACCCTCAAAATTCGAACAGGACCCGATCCGACAAACAAGAACGGCGTACGTATCGCGAAAATGGCTGAATTGCTAGGAATTCAGTCCCTGGCGGTACACGGACGAACAAGACAATGTCGTTTTAAGGGGCAAGCGGAGTACCAAACCATTCAATCAATAGCAAAAGCCGTTGACATTCCGGTTTTCGCCAATGGTGACTGTGACACGCCTGAAAAAGCGCGCGAAATTTTGAAATTTACCGGCGCAGATGGGCTGATGATCGGACGCGGAGCCCAAGGACGTCCCTGGATTTTTCGAGACATAGATCGTTATCTTGAGACAGGTCGTAAAGTACGCCCACCCACATCTGATCAAGTCCATGATATTATGCGTCGCCATTTGGAAAATCTGTACGAGTTTTATGGCGAAAGCTTGGGGGTACGGATTGCCAGGAAACATGTGGTTTGGTATTGCAAGGATCGGCCTGGATTTGACAAATTCAGGAAGTCAGTGATGGGGGCCGAAACAGCAAGCAGACAATTGGGTCAAATCAAGCAATTTTTTGACCGTTTGTCTACCGGGGAGGATTTGGCAGCATAGCTTTATGAGAAACTTATCTGTGACCAAGAATAATAATGTGGCCATAGCGCCGTCTAGAGAAAAACCTTTGCGTGACCTCGCAGCAGATGCACTACACACTTATTTTTCCCAGCTCAATGGGACCAAGCCTACTGATCTGTATGACATGGTCATTGGAGAAGTTGAACTGCCCTTGTTAAAGAGTGTTATGGAATACTCCCGAGGCAACCAAAGCCGGGCGGCAACAATACTGGGGATAAACCGCGGTACGCTTCGCAAGAAACTGAAGCAACACAACTTAATTGTGTGAGGCCGACCTAAACTCACAACATCACGTCGTCGTTTGACATGACCAATAGAAAATTTGCCTTGATCAGTGTTTCCGATAAAACGGGACTGATCGAGTTTGGACAGCGAGTTCAAGACCTGGGTTTTGAAATCCTGTCAACGGGTGGTACTGCACGGACGCTTCGAGAAGCCGGCGTGGTGGTTATCGATGTTTCAGACCATACGGGCTTCCCCGAAATCATGGATGGGCGCGTCAAGACACTCCATCCCATGATCCACGGCGGACTCTTGGGTCGACGGGGCACAGACGAAGACATCATGCGGGATCACGGCATCCAAGCCATCGATCTGGTGGTGGTAAACCTTTACCCATTTGCTAAAACCGTGGCGCAACCCGGTTGCCAGCTCAGCGATGCCATAGAGAATATCGATATTGGCGGTCCGGCTATGATCAGAGCTGCCGCCAAGAATTTCTCTGCTGTGACCGTTGTTGTAGACCCTGCTGATTACTCTAGGGTTATTGAGATGCTGGACGGTGACAGTATGGGGCACGAACAAAGATTTGCCTTGGCAACCAAAGCGTTTACTCATACTTCCGCCTACGACGCAATGATCAGTGACTACTTTAGGTCAAAACAAGCGGAGACCTACCCAGAAGTGATGACACTGGGATTAGAAAAAAGACAAGATCTCCGTTATGGGGAAAATCCCCACCAGTCAGCTGCTTTTTATGCCCAGGTCCCGTGCCCCCAAGGCAGCTTGGCCAGCGGTACTCAAATTCAAGGAAAACCCCTCTCTTACAACAACATTGCTGACTCAGATGCCGCTTGGCAGTGTGTGTGTCAGTTTGATGCACCAGCGTGCGTCATCGTAAAACACGCTAATCCCTGTGGAGTAGCAGTAGATCAAGACTGTTTCGCAGCTTATGAAAAGGCCTTCAAGACTGATCCAACTTCCGCCTTTGGCGGCATCATTGCCTTCAATCGACCCTTGGACGCCAATACTGCCAAGTCCATTATTGAACGACAATTTGTAGAGGTGATCCTAGCTCCATCGGTGGATGACCCTGCGAAACAAGTTCTCGCGAACAAACAAAACGTTCGGGTGATTGCAATTAGCGAAAGCAAACAACAGTCAAATGTTGATTGGGAGTTCAAACAAGTTCAAGGAGGCATGTTGGTTCAACAGGCGGATCGCCAGTGCGCAACCGAAGACGACCTGCGCGTTGTCACGAAAAAACAGCCCAATGAACAACAAATACAGGATTTATTATTCGCTTGGAAAGTTGCGAAGTTCGTCAAATCCAATGCGATCATTTTTTGCAAAGACTTAGCGACTGTCGGGGTCGGTGCTGGGCAGATGAGTCGGGTGTATAGCACCAAGATCGCCGCCATCAAAGCGGCCGATGAAAGCTTGAATCTAACAAACAGCGTTGTGGCCTCGGACGCCTTTTTTCCGTTTCGTGATGGGATTGATGCGGCCGCAGTCCATGGAATCGCTGCAATTATCCAGCCTGGCGGATCCATACGGGATGATGAGGTCATTGCGGCAGCGGATGAACACGATATTGCCATGGTGTTCACCGGCGAAAGACACTTCCGACACTAGAGGAACGGCATGCGAGTTCTTATTATCGGTTCGGGCGGCAGAGAACACGCCCTGGCTTGGAAGGTTGCACAATCAGATCGAATAGATGCGGTGTATGTTGCACCCGGTAACGGCGGCACCCATCTGGAACCTAAAACTCACAACGTCGATATCGCCGCCAACGACATTGCTGGGTTGCTGGACTTCGCCAGAGAACAGGACATTCACCTCACCATCGTCGGACCTGAGGAACCGTTGGTGCTGGGTATTGTCGATGAGTTTTCTCAGGCTGGTTTGCGCTGTTTTGGTCCTAAGCGAAGGGCCGCGCAACTTGAAGGTTCAAAGGCATTTACCAAAGACTTCCTAAATCGTTACAACATTCCCACAGCCGCATACGCAACGTTTTCTGATTCTGCAGCGGCCATTGAGTACGTGCGCCAGCAGGGAGCACCCATCGTGGTTAAAGCGGATGGTCTCGCTGCGGGCAAGGGTGTGGTCGTCGCCGAAACTGTAGATCAAGCGGAGCATGCCATTCGCGATATGCTGGATCAGCATAGCTTTGGAGAAGCCAGCACGCGCATTGTGGTTGAAGAATTCCTTCAGGGTGAGGAAGCCAGCTTTATCGTGATGGCATCCGGTCGTCAGGTTTTGCCCCTTGCTACGTCCCAAGATCACAAAGCGCGGGATAATGGCGACCTGGGACCAAACACCGGTGGCATGGGCGCCTATTCACCAGCACCCGTGATTACGCCAACACTTCACAAACGGGTTATGGACGAGATTGTTCATCCAACATTGGCTGGTCTAGAGCAAGATGGGACACCGTATCTTGGCTTTCTATATGCCGGCCTGATGATTGACTCAAACGGAAACCCAAAGGTCTTGGAATACAACTGCCGTTTTGGTGACCCTGAAACCCAACCCATCATGATGCGCTTGGAGTCCGATCTGGCGGAGTTGTGTATCGCCGCGATAGAGGGTCGCTTATACGAAAGCGATGCGACGTGGGCCACCCAGACCGCCTTAGGTGTGGTTATGGCGGCGGGCGGCTACCCACAGACATACGAAAAAAACAAGCCAATTTCTGGCCTCCCACAACAAGCCACATCGAATTTAAAAGTCTTTCACGCGGGAACAAAAATCTCCGAGGATCAAATTCTCACCGATGGTGGACGAGTTCTGTGTGTGGTGGCTCTGGCGGAAAACACGCAAACTGCGCAAACCGAAGCTTATCATCTGGTCCGGGAAATTCGCTGGGATGATGTCTACTATCGAACCGATATCGGTTACCGCGCAATCCGCCGCGGCTAACCTACCGCTTCATTGACTCGAAAAACTTAGCGTTGGTCTTGTTTTCCTGCATCTTGCCCAATAGGAATTCAATGGCGGCAAGCTCATCCATTGGATGAAGCAACTTACGCAAAATCCACATTTTCTGTAATTCGTCTTTCTCGGTAAGCAACTCTTCTCGTCGGGTACCAGAACGATTGATGTTAATCGCGGGGAAGATACGTTTCTCTGCGATACGCCGATCCAGGTGAATTTCCATATTACCGGTACCTTTGAACTCTTCGTAAATCACATCGTCCATCCTGGACCCGGTATCGATCAGCGCAGTCGCAATAATCGTAAGGCTACCACCCTCTTCTACGTGTCTCGCCGCACCGAAAAAACGTTTTGGTCTGTGTAAAGCGTTCGCATCAACACCACCTGTCAGAACCTTCCCTGATGACGGAACAACGGTGTTGTAAGCTCTAGCAAGGCGCGTGATTGAATCCAGGAGAATGACAACGTCGCGTTTGTGTTCAACCAGCCGTTTTGCTTTCTCAATCACCATCTCAGCGACTTGCACATGACGTGTCGCAGGCTCATCGAAGGTACTAGATACAACCTCACCGCGAACCGTGCGAGCCATTTCTGTCACTTCTTCTGGCCGCGCATCAATAACCAACACTATCAGGTCACACACAGGGTGACTTGCAGTAATGGACTGTGCGATGTTTTGCAGCAACATCGTTTTACCGGCTTTAGGGGGCGAGACAATCAAGCCACGCTGGCCCTTACCGATAGGCGCCGCAAGGTCAATAATACGTGCCGTCAAATCTTCAGTCGACCCGTTACCTTGTTCCAGTTTTAGGCGATCATTTGGAAACAAGGGCGTAAGATTTTCAAAGAGAACCTTGTTTTTAGCGTTCTCTGGAGCGTCACGATTGATTTCGCTGACCTTCAGTAGCGCGAAATAGCGCTCGCTGTCTTTTGGCGGTCGAATCAAACCAGCGACTGTATCCCCTGTCTGCAAGTTAAATCGACGGATCTGACTGGGAGATACGTAGATGTCGTCGGGCCCGGCCAAATAAGAGCTATCTGCCGAACGAAGAAATCCAAATCCATCTTGCAAAATCTCTAACACGCCGTCGCCAAAGATATCTTCTCCGTTTTTTGCATGAGCCTTCAGCACAGAGAAAATAATGTCTTGTTTGCGGGAGCGCGCCAGATTCTCTAGGCCCATAGACTGGGAAAGCTCCACCAGCTCCGAAGCTGGCATTTCTTTAAGCTCACCCAACTTCATGGCGTTTTCGCTTAAAGTAAAAGGACCTTCTGGCTCTAGATCGTCAAGATCCTCGTTTGGCATCTCTTTTGGTTTGCGCCGCCGTTTGGCGCCGTTACCAGAACTACCCTTCTTCGATCGAGTAGTAGTTTTTGTTTTGCTTCGGGAAGAGTTTCCTAGATAACCTCTCACAGGTTTGACTCCAAAAATGAAGTGAGTTGAGTTTTCGAAACGGCACCGACCTGCTGGGCTTCTACGTTGCCGTTTTTGAAAAGCATAAGGGTAGGAATGCCGCGGATACCGTATTTCGGTGGCGTGTTGGGATTCTCATCAATATTCAGCTTGGCAATTTTTAATCGACCTTCGTACTCTCCGGCTAAGCTCTCGAGAATAGGCGCAATCATTTTGCACGGGCCACACCATTCGGCCCAGAAATCCAACAACACAGGCGACTCAGACTGCAAAACGTCGGCCTCAAAATTGTCATCTGATGTTTGCAGAATCTGCTCGCTCACTATCAGGCTCCTCCAATACTTGGGATAAAGTTTCGTTAATGGTTAAATGCTCAGCCGTAAAACCTAGATTTAAGC
The DNA here is from genome assembly GCA_039029655.1 of Pseudomonadota bacterium. Lineage (GTDB taxonomy): Bacteria > Pseudomonadota > Gammaproteobacteria > Steroidobacterales > JBCCFQ01 > JBCCFQ01. Next base: position 17,825 of record JBCCFQ010000011.1, read on the forward strand.
TTCTAATGTGAACTTAGAGGCGCGATCAGGCACAATGCAACATTATTTGTTCGAGATCGGGCTGGATGTGGCTGGTAGCAATCGAATTGTCGGCAATCAAAACCGCTTTATGAGCGCTAATTGTGACCCCGTACAGCGCATTTTTGCAACCCCTTGAGGCAAAAAAATAGCCCTACATGATCGAAACCCATCTCAGTAACGTCCGATTTGCAGATATGCGACTTGTCGAGCCCCTATTAAAGGGTCTGGAAGACGCTGGATTCGAACTTTGTACACCTATTCAATCGCAAACTCTGCCTATAGCCCTCGCCGGAGACGATGTAGCAGGTCAAGGACAAACCGGAACAGGCAAGACTGCCGCCTTTTTGCTGGCAATCTTTCAACGGCTTTTGTCTAACCCAGCCAATCCGCGCAAAAAGCCGGAAGATCCCCGGGCCATCATCCTAGCCCCCACCAGGGAATTGGTTTCGCAGATTGAAGCCGACGCCAAACTCCTTGGCGGCCATACGGAGCTGCGACTGGGTGTCGCATATGGCGGGGTGGACTACCAAAAACAAAGGAATCGACTCAGTGACGGCGTAGACATTTTGATCGGCACCCCTGGTCGACTTATAGACTTTTTTAAACAACGCGTGTTTGGTTTACGCGGCATAGAAGTTCTGGTGCTAGATGAAGCTGATCGCATGTTCGACCTGGGCTTCATCAAGGATATTCGCTATATACTACGGCGACTGCCGCCACCGACTCGCAGATTGAACATGTTGTTTTCCGCCACGCTGTCTCATCGGGTAACAGAGCTGGCCTACGAGCATATGAATAACCCGGAGCTAATTCGTGTAGAACCGGAAAAAGTCACGGCAGACAAGGTGACACAGTCAATATATTTCCCTTCTAATCAAGAGAAACTACCCCTGTTGGTGGGTCTACTACGAGCGATGGATCC
>JBCCFQ010000012.1:0-18729 GCA_039029655.1 Pseudomonadota bacterium
ATACATTTAAATCACAATGCAACTTCATCTTGTTCGTTGCGCTACTAGTCTACATTGCCGCTGCAATACCGCGTGTCGCTCTTGGTCAAGAGACAGGAGTGGTATTGGAAGAAATTATGGTCACCGCGTCACGGCGGGCCGAGAGTATCCAGGATTCTTCTCTCATTATTGAAGCGTTCAGTACCGAAAAAATCTTCGAACGGGGCATCAACAATATGGTTGATCTCTCTGCGGAAGTGCCGAGTCTGCAAATCGGTTTGGCCGGTCCTCAGCTACAGATGTTTATACGCGGCGTTGGGAGCCCCAACGCAACGGTGGTGGGCAGTCCAGCGGTTGTTCTAAGTAAAGACGGTGCCTATTTTGCCCGCTCACAATCTATGTCACCGGCTTTTTTCGATTTACAGCGTATTGAGGTACTCAAAGGTCCTCAAGGTACCTTATATGGCCGCAATGCTACCGGCGGTGCGGTCAATTTGATCACCAACCCACCGGTGCTGGGTGAGACCACTGGTTACATTTCTGCCGATGTCGGCAACTTCAGTAAACTGCAATTTGAAGGAGCCATCAATTTCCCGTTGTCCGACAGTTTTGCGGCTCGCTTGTCAGCGTTGACCATAGACCGGGACGGTTTCTTGTCTGACGACACTATGGATGACGAGCATACGGCGGTTCGACTGCAAGGCCTTTGGGAACCCAGCGAAAATGTTTCATGGAAGATTCAGGGCCAATATGCCGACTATGGTGGCAGGGGTCTAGGTGGTTTCACCTATGCAGGTGCCTCGGATCCCTGGGAGTCAGTCTTTCCCGGTGGGAATGACATTATTCTGGCAAATGTTGGTCCCAACGGCCTGCTGTTTCCAAGTGTCGCGTTCCCATTCATCACAGACCCATTAGTAATTGGTCCTGCGCCGACACCACCGTTTCCCCCAGGAACTAATTTCATTTCAGGTGTCGATCTTATTGAAGACGATGCTACTCAAGATATGCAGATTTGGGATATTAGTTCTGAGTTGATCGTGGACTTTGATTTGGCGACACTAACGGTGATTCCGTCTTACCAGGAAATCGAAGTTACTTTCAGGAATACCCCGGGGCCGCGTTTTAGAATCGAAGATCCATTCACCGGTGCACCGGAAACATCGGAGGCCACCTCCCTGGAAGTTCGTTTGTCAAATGAGTCGGACCGGTTCAGCTGGGTGGCTGGCGTCTATTTGTTTGACGAAGATCAGTTTGGTCCCACCGTTGTGCCACAAGGTATTGCACAACGGCTTTTTGTCGACACCCGTTTCGAAACCGAATCCCTCGGAGTCTTTGCCGAGACGACCTATAGTTTCACCGATACGACCCGGCTTATTACCGGTGTGCGATATAGCGATGACGAAATTACTCGTCCTGACTTCACCCGTTGGGTCTTAGCGGAAGCAATCGAATGTCCACCACCGGCACAACAAGTCATCAACGGGGTCACGGCTTGTTTGACGTCGGGTCCTGACACCGACGTCGTGTCATTTGACAGTATCGATTGGAAGTTAGGATTAGAACACGATTTGACGCCCGACAATATGATCTTTTTTACGGCCAGCACAGGTTACAAAGCGGGAGGCCTATCGGCGACGGTCAGTCCAGCCTTTGACCCGGAAGAACTCACAGCGTTCGAGCTGGGCTTTCGCAATTTGTTCCTAGATGGACGCCTGCAATTAAATGGGGACATCTTCTACTGGGACTACACTGACCGCCAAGAAAACATTGTAACGACGGACGACCTTGGCGTCTTGGGGCAGACTACTGTAAATGCGGGCGAATCCACCATACAAGGGTTCGGTTTTGACATGGTGTTTGCTGCAACGGATCGGGACTTAATTCGTGTTGCCGCTGAGTACCTTGATGGAGAATACGACTCATTTGTGCGTTTTCAGGGGCTAGCCTTCACGCCACCGAGCCAAACTTGCCCAACAACGCCCACGGGCAACATGGTTGTGGGTATCGGGCCGCCGGGAACCATGACCCCAGAACTTGCTATCGATTGTTCCGGCTTCGAGACCACCCGGTCGCCTGAATTGACATGGAACGCGAGTTATACACATACCTTTGAATTTGCAAACGGCGGCAATTTAGACGCAAACATCAACGCGTCTTACAAGGATGAAACCTGGACCACCGCCAATTTTTTGGTTGAACAACGGGTACCGGATCTGTTGCATTGGAACGCCAGTTTTACGTATCGCCCTGAGAATGAGCGGTTTAGTCTTGTCGCATATGTGAACAACATTGACGAGGACGCGACCTTTAGCGCCGGTTTGAACCATACCCAGATTTATCAACTAGTTGCTTTTAGCCCGACCAGTCCTCGGACTTACGGTCTACGATTACGCTACGATTTTTGAGGATTAAGACATGACAGGCTCAACACTCGGGTTGCCCAGTGGGCTAGCGGTGCGGATCATTAGTGTATTGTTGGCAATTGCGTTTCTTTTGGTGGGTGGTTCAAAACTGGCAAGTGTTCCGGAACTTGTAGCTAGCTTTGAGGCCTTCGGTCTCCCAACTGGTTCCCACTATATAGTGGGAGCACTGGAAGTGCTCGGAGCAATCGGACTATTTGTAAGACCCTTTGCAAAATATGCCGCCATATTATTAGTTGTAATATCAATCGGTGCCTTTGGCATGCATGTAATCTATCCTCCTATTCAGCAAGGAGTACCAGCGTTAGTCCTGCTTGTGCTAAGCGCATTTGTTGCGTATCGATACAGTAAGTCTAATTCTGCAGTGTGAACTGTGTCGGACAAGGGTGAAATGAAACCGCGGAGTACCAATGCCTATTAAAAGCACGCTAGTGCGAGCGATACTCTTCGCCCTTGCGCCGACCCTTAATAATGTCGCACGGCGCAACCCGGAGTTTCTAAAGGAAGCACGAAAGCATAATTGTGTCCTACAGATAAAAACCAAAAACAACAAACTCGGTCGGCACTACTTTTTCGAAGATGGCAAACTGAGATCGTCGAGCGGTATTCATCCGTCTCCTGACGTTGCTATGGTTTTCAAGAACCCCGATATTGCCTTTGACATTCTAAAACCCAACGCCGACATGGCCTATAAGGTGCATGCGGCGAAGAACTTCTTAATGACTGTGGAGGGTGAGGACCGACTGGTCAATTGGGTATTTCAACTATTGCAACGTATACCCTACGAAGGGTTTGCATTCGGTGAGGACATGCCGGATGGGTGCAAACGTTATACAACGATTACCAACGGTGGGCCATTGCACGTATACGTTCGTGATGACAAAGTTGTGCGGGTAACACCGATCGAATTCACCGATAATGATGCGGCGAGTTGGACTATAGACGCCAAAGGCAGATCGCTTTCGCCTCCACGTCACGCGACTGTTGCGCCCCACGCCCTGGCGACAAAGGGTGCGGTGTACTCGGACAAACGTATTTTACATCCCATGAAGCGGGTGGATTTTGACCCCAACGGTGAACGTAACCCACAGAATCGGGGCATCTCGGGTTATGAACGCATTAGCTGGGACGAGGCCCTGGATATCGTGGCCAACGAGATCAAACGACAAAAGAAGGTGCACGGACCCGGTTGTATGTACCTTCCTCATTCCTCCCACCATCAGTGGGGCAACGTGGGCTACTACCTGAGTGCCCTAATGCGTTTTGGTAACCTTGTAGGGTTTACCCGCATGATGATGAATCCAGACAGCTGGGAAGGTTGGTTCTGGGGCGCGGTTCATCATTGCGGATTCACATTCCGCTCCGGCTGTTTGCCTTCTTACGGAACACTAGAAGATGGATTGCAAAATTCCGAGCAAATCGTCTTCTGGTCCTCAGACCCGGAATCGACTAACTGCGCTTATGGTGCGTTTGAAGGGACCCAGCGACGTTTCTGGGCCAAGGAACTTGGAATAGAATTTATATATATCGACCCTCATTACAATCCCACCGCCCAATTGTTTGGTGGTAAATGGATTCCCATCAAACCGACCACCGATCCTGCCCTCGCTATCGCCATTATGTATGTGTGGATTAGCGAAAACCTGTACGACAAAGACTATGTGGCTGAGCGCACCACGGGCTTTGATGAATGGCGTGACTATGTGCTGGGTACCAATGATGGGACCCCAAAAACCCCTGAGTGGCAGCAGGACGAAACCGGCGTGCCTGCCCGGGATGTGCGAGCGCTAGCGCGTTCGTGGGCCAGCAAGAAAACCTACTTGGCTTGTGGTGCTGTTGGCACCGGTTTCGGTGGTGCGTGTCGAGGTGCCACGGGTGCTCAGTGGGCCCGCTGTATGGTGATGATGATGGCTATGCAGGGGTGGGGTAAACCAGGCATCAACTTTGGCCACCTCGGTGTGAGTGCACCACTTGATTATCAGTTTTACTTTCCCGGATACGCCGACGGCGGTATTTCCGGGGACGCGGTGTTCAATGGAAATTTTGTGAATAACTACATTCGCATGCCTCATGTGCTCACGATGAATCCGGTTAAGCAAATGATTCCTAAACAGCGGTTTCCCGAGGCGATCATCGACGGCCATTGCGAAGGTTATCTCTGGGACTGCACTTCACAGGAAGCGCAGTTCGTACCGTTCAGTTACCCAATGCCGGGTTTTTCGAAAATTCACATGATTTACCGTTACGGTAGTTCGGGGTTTGGTACCGCCACAAATTCCGGTCGCATTGCGGATGCGTATCGCCACGACAGTATTGAAATGGCGGTCTGTCAAACCATTCATATGGAAGGTGAGGCGCTGTTCGCCGACATTGTGCTACCCGCATGCTCGGTGCTTGAGCGTTGGGATATTGGTGAGGTCGCCCATGCGGGTGGTTACGGTGCCCACAGTTTCGAAATGCTCAATCATCGAATCATGGCCATCCAGCATAAGTGTATTGAGCCGTTAGGTGAATCTAAATCCGATTACCGCATATTTACCGAGATTCTCGAACGACTCGGACTCGGCAGTTTGTTTACCGAAGGTTGTAGCGAGTTGGATTGGTGTAAGCGCGTCTTTGATGCATCGGACCTGCCACGACACATTACGTGGAAGGAGTTCTTAAAAAAGGGTTACTTTGTTGTACCGGCGGAAGAGGAAGATGTGAAAATGCCGGTGAGTATGAGGTGGTTCGCCGAAGGGCGTAAGAAAGACACGCCTGATGCCCAGCCACTGCCCTCTCAGTATGCTGATGAGTTTGGCTATGGCCTACAAACTCCCAGTGGTAAGTTTGAGTTTGTGCCCACCATATTGAAGCGTAACGAGGCGCGACACCCGGACCGCCCCGCTTTGAATCGCTACATACCGGCTTGGGAAGGACTCCGGACGAAAGAACTGGTGGACAAGTATCCGCTACAAATGGTTTCGACCCACAGTCGCTATAGTTTTCATACTAATACGGATAACACTGAGTTGACCGATCAGATTCAAGATCATCGCGTCTTAATTGATGGTCACTATTACTGGGTTTTGCGAGTGGGTGTGGAGGACGCAGAAAGTCGGGGTATACGTCACCATGATCTGATTAAGGTCTACAATGATCGTGGCAATGTGATTTGTGCTGCGGACGTATCCGGCATGATGGCCGCCGGTGTGGTGAAGGGGTACGAAGCTTCGGCGAGGTATCAGACCGTCGAAGTTGACGGCGAGCAACTCGAGGTGGGGGGATGCCTTAACAGTCTAACTCCGGGCCGATCGCAGACAGCGGGAACCCACTCAATGAGTCCTAATTCTTGCCTAGTGCAGATTGAGAAGTTTCATAATCGAGATGCGCTAAGTCGCATGCGGGTAGCCTGATGGACAGGTGGAATTTGATCATAGACGTCGAACGCTGCGAGGGTTGTAATAACTGTGCACTGAGCGCGAAAGACGAGCACATTGGCAACACGTTTCCCGGTTACAGTGCACCAGCCCCTGAAAAAGGCGCGGATTTGATAACGGTGACACGAAGGGTGCGTGGCGAAGCACCGGTATTGGATGCAGCGTATTTGATCAGCATGTGTAATCATTGCGACGACGCGCCGTGTATGAAAATCGCCGGCGATGCCGTTCGCAAGCGCGAAGACGGTATCGTTATCATCGATCCTGAAAAGGCAAAGGGCCGTAAGGATATCGTCAGCTCTTGCCCGTATGGTGCCATCGTCTGGAACGAGAGTCTCGAGCTACCGCAAATATGGATCTTTGATGCACACCTGTTGGATCAGGGTTGGAAACAGCCCCGTTGCGTCCAGTCTTGTCCAACGGATGTTTTTGAAGCGGTCAAGATATCCGACGCTGAAATGTCGCGACGGGTACAAGATGAGGGGCTAGAAGTGTTGCGGCCAGAAGTTGATACCAAGCCGCGAGTTTACTATAGGAACCTTTATCGCTTTAACAAGTGTTTCATCGGTGGCACCGTTGTAGCGGTTGTGAACGGTGTGGAAGATTGTGTGCCCGGAGCATCTGTTTCCATCGTTGGGGAGCACACACCTTCGCAAACCGTTACGAGCGACGAGTTCGGCGAGTTTAAGCTGGACCGGGTGCCACCAAATAGCGGTAGGTATGAGGTCGTTATAGAACACCCGGAATTCGGTACGGCAACCGTAGAGGCCATTGTAAAGGACAGCATCAACGTTGGTGTCATCAAGCTGGGTCATGCCTGAATCTCGGACCGCATGAAACGATTCGCATTTTGTGCATTGCTGCTGTCACTTGCAGTGACTCACACGGGTTGTATCGAAACCAGGTCGGACAAGTCAAAGACTGCAGATATACTGGCGTTGATGCCGCCAGACGGTGCTTTTGGCAACGCGCCTCACCGTTTTGCGGAACAAGTCTCGTCCCTCACCGCAGGTTCCCTGACCCTAAGAGTCCGCAACCCCGAAGACATGGGTATTGGGATTCGACAGATTTTTGATCAGGTTGACCAAGGGCGGTTATCAATGGCCGTGGCGCCCCCGGCGGCCTATGACATCCAGGGTGAGCCCATATCTTTTGGCCCGTTACTTGTTTCTGGCATGCCTTTTGGCTTCGGCCCAGACGAGTTCCTTTCCTGGTATTTCGCCGCAGGTGGACAACAAGTTGTGCAGGAGATCATTGACGCCCGCAGTGCTCACGCGAACGTCATGTTGTTTCCCCTAGCAATAACAACGAGTGAGCCCCCGGGCTTTTTTGTCGATCCTGTTCCTAATGATGCCGACGAATTTAATGCAACCGCCATCACCTATCGTATTAACCTGCTGGGCGCGAAGGTGATGAAAACGGCTTTTCCCGACCTGGTCATTGTCGACAGTCCGCCGGGAGTTGTTCCCGTCGACAAAATGTGTAGCGGAGAAATCCAGGGTGCCGAGCTCGGGACGTTGTCCGTTTATGAAACACTGTTTTTTGATCGTTTCCAGCATGAAAACGGCAACAACATTGTGGAATGCGGATTCCAACATTTATATCTGTCAAGCTGGCAGCAACTGATGTTGAGTAATTGGCTGGCGATTGATCGTAGATTTTTCGACAGCCTGGATCGCCATGAAAAAAGTGCAGTGCAAGCCGCCGTTTTGGCGAGTCTCACACGTTCGTTGGCGGAGGAGCGTGCCCGAGGACGTGGGGTGATTGCCAGGATCAAACAAGCCGGTGCGACCATCCATCCGTCCTTACCACCCATGATACTTGCGCGTCTGCGTGAAGCCACCGCGGCCGTAATTCAGTCCGAGTCTGAGACAGACCCGGATTTCGCCCGGATCATATCCAGCATGAAGGCATTTGCTCGGGACAATCAGTCGTCACTTTTGTACGACGGCGTGCCTGCCGACCAGCGGTTTAACCTGCTACCAGGCTGGGGCCTTTCCAAATAGGCGCTCTTGGGCGCTATTCAAATCGGTAGGCAGGCTGGTGATACTCATACAGATGTCTCCCGTCGAATTTATCCGTTTGAAATATGGCAGAGATCATGCATTGCGGCAATAATTTTTGCATCTAATCAAAAAAAAGCGTACATTTAATGACGCGCGTCGAAATAAAGGCAAGACGAGGGGGATTCACGTCAGGTATGAATTTATCTGGTAGCACCATGCACCCGCTTGGCAACCATGTGCCAGTAACGGCTGAAGCGCAGGCGTCTGCGCGTTCTTGGCTCGATCACTTGGACCGCTGGCCGCGACAACCTCAACGATCTATCAATCAAGACTTATCAATCAAATCGACATCGATGCGCAGTCCAGATTCATCGACGCAAACATAGGCATGCAATAGGACAACCTGGGATCGCGGGGGCCAATCACATGCTCGAAATCTATATACCAAACAAACTCTGGGGGGACCTGTAGATGAAATGCTCTTATAAAGCTGTGATGTTGGCCTGCGGCGCGGCGGTCATCAGCGTATTTGTGGCGGTGCCGGTTTTGGCGCAACAAGCAGCCAATTCGACCAGAGTACTTGACGAAATCGTTGTGACTGCGCAAAAGCGTGAAGAGTCGCTTCAGGACGTACCAATTTCTATCACAGCAGTGTCGGGTGAGACGCTTGAGAATAATGGTGTAATTGGTTTCCAGGCTCTCGGTGAAAGATCGCCAAATCTTAGAGTTCAGGTCGCCGATGGTGGACCTGCAAACTTGATTGGTATTCGAGGCATCACCTCCGGTTTCAATCGTGGCTTTGAACAATCGGTCGGTGTTGTGGTGGACGGTGTCTATAGCGCAAGAGGCGAATTTTTTCGAACCGGACTCTTGGACGTGGAGCGTGTGGAAGTGCTGCGCGGTCCCCAAGGAACCTTGTTTGGTAAAAATGCGACCGCTGGGTTAATCAATGTCGTGACTGCCGCGCCAACGGATGAGCTCGAGTTTTCGTTACGAACTCGCGCTGGAACAGATGAGCTTCGGGGCGCAACGGCCGTAATATCCGGACCCATCACTGACCGATTGCGTGCCAGGTTCGCTTACCAACATTTCTATCAAGATGCTTATTTCGAAAATACCGGTGGTGGTGTCGACGGCGGTGCAACAGAGAGCAACAATTTACGTTTGAAAATTGAAGCTGAGCCCACAGATAATTTGACGATTGGGCTTACCTATGAGCGTATGCAAAAGAACGTCAACGGCTCATCGCAACAACTTTTGTTGATTGATTCAGGACCGAATGTTGGTTTCTTTGGCTTTAATCCCGCCGCAAATCCCTATGACCCAGGCAACGGTGGCGCCGGGTTTATTCCGCTTTTTGGCGTTTCCTCAAGTGAATATTTTCCCGCCTTTGATTCGAGTGTGGAAACTATCGTTGACGACATTCAATCGAGCAACCTCGATGCATTTTTCGATACCACGTCCGATAATGTTCGCCTGCGGGCGGACTGGACCCTTGGGGACTATACGGTGACCTATGTCGGTGGCCTAATCGACCTGACCGATCAAAACCAATTCGATCCGGATTTCTCAGCCAATCCCTATCTTATCGGCCCCGCCAATGTTGAGTCAGAGCAAGTGACTCATGAGCTCAGGATTCAGTCCCAAGCCTCCGACCGATTCAACTGGACAGCAGGCTTATACAAGTTTGATGCTGATACTACAAATAACACGCCAGCCTTTGTGTTTGTGCCAAATGTATTTCCTTTCCCGGCAGGACCGGTGGCTCCAGGAGTGCCACCACTGCCAAATCCAGACTACCAAAGTTATGTCAACGGTGTTGGTCGGTTTGGTATTCGCGAAACAGGGTTTGAGCAAGAAGCAGACGCTTGGGCCATTTTTGCTCAGGGCACGTTTGAGGTAACAGACAACTTTCGCATCACGGTGGGCGGCCGCTATACCGACGAGACAAAGACCTCTGACCAGTTCATAACCAGTCGTTCTGGCACGCTCAGAACACCGGCGGGTGATCTTGGTGTAACACCCATCGTCGTTGGTGGTGTACTCAATCCAAATCCGACACCTGCGGAATACGCCAACAGTTTCGACTCGACGGTGGTTCCCTACTGCCTCTCTAACAAGCCGGAACCGCAGTATGATGCAGCAGGCTTGGGGGCGCCCTGTGGCCCAGGCTTGAGACGCACTGAAAGCGACTTCACGCCAATGATCAATTTTCAGTACGACTTCTCGGATGAAGTCAACGGCTATTTCAGCTACTCCGAAGGTTTCAAAGGCGGTGGTTTCAATGGTCAGGCGCGGCGCCAAGCCAGTCTTGAATTTGAAGAAGAAACCGTTGATGCGTTCGAAATAGGGCTAAAGTCCGTTTTACTGGACGGAGCCATGACCGCCAATGTTGCCGTCTACTCGTCCAACTACGATAACTTTCAAACGACCCAGTTTGTTAACCAGGTGTTTATCGTTGGCAATGCAGCGGAGGTTGAAGCCCGTGGGATCGAGTTTGATTTGCTTTGGCAGGCAACGGATAACCTTAGACTTGGACTGTCAGGCGCAATCAGCAACACTGAGTATAAGGACTTCACCACGGCCGCGTGTACCAGCAACCAACTGATGGCGCTCAGCCCCTTTGCGCCTCCTCCGAACCCGAGTCCACGCAGTCTCTGCGCCCAGGATGTCTCCGGCCAAGGGGTGGAGCAGGCTCCGGACTTCTCGGGTAATCTACTGATCTCGTACGATATCCCATTAGACGGGATGCCTTTCGATGCACAGATTAGTACCGACATAAATTTTTCCGACGAGTATCTCTTAACCCAAGATTTGGATCCGTTGCTACACCAGGATGCCTATTCAACGGTTAACTTGCGTTTCGCACTAAATGACAAGGATGAGCGTTGGCAGCTCGCACTGCTTGGAAGAAACATCACGGATGAGACTTATGTCATCACAGCGGCGGGTGTACCGGCTCAAAATGGTGCCTACTTTGCTTCAAGCAATCGGGGCAGTATTTACGAGTTGAATTTCAATATAAATTTCTAAGTAGGATCGGCTCCCCCCGAGCCAGTCAAGGCAGGTGTTGTCGAGAGGTTGTTACTCTCGCCTTCACCGGGCCTATCGACGCTGACGATCAATGACTCGAGGCTCTACTATGTGTTTCCCATGCGTCCCAATCTGAAGCTCATTGGTTTTCTAGCAACTATTTGCGTGATCTGTATCGCGGCGCAGTCTACTGTCTACGCCGCGGATGAGTACGGGCACACCGACTTTCATGCCAGTGGCTCGGCTGAAGCCTACGGGGTGTTCCTGCAAGGGCTCCTGCAACTTCATAACTTCGAGTACGCGGATGCACGTGCATCGTTTCAAAACGCGCGCCACATAGATTCAGATTTCGTGATGGCATGGTGGGGAGAAGCGCTGACCTGGTGGCATCCCCTTTGGCCGTCGACCGATCTCGATGCGGCGCGGGCCATACTTAAGCAGATGGGTCCAACATCCAAAGCCCGTGTCGCGATGGGACAGACACAACGGGAAAGAGATTATTTAGCAACCATAGAGACTTTGTTTGCTGAGGGTGATCGCAAATCCCGCCGCTTTGCATACTCGGATCAGTTGAAATCACTGCATGAAAAGTATCCAGATGATTTGGATGCAGCTGCATTTTACGCCTTGTCCATCCTAGCCAAGTCAGATGGACGAAAGTACCACTACTACATGCAAGCTGGTGCAATAACCGAAGAAATACTCGACCGGAATCCACTACATCCGGGAGGACTGCACTACAACATACATAGCTACGACGATACCATTCACGCACCCTTAGGATTACGAGCTGCGCGAAATTACTTCAAAGTGGCCCCTTCGGCCATTCACGCGCTGCATATGGGCGCACATATCTACTATGCGACTGGAAACTGGCAGTTGGGTCTTGAGCGAAATATAGATTCGTTTGAAGAAGCGGTATCTAGAATGCAGGATCCGAATGCGCCCTACCACCCGGAGACTTTTCATTCGTTGCATTGGATACCGTACGGATTTCAACAGATCGGTGACCATGACAAAGCGAAGCAATATATCGCCAAGATAGCAAGCCAAGCACAACAATATGCCGATGTGCATCCTATGGCTCGCACTGTTTTTATAGAAACACGAGCGTCCTATATCGTGGATACTCAAGACTGGGAAAGTGAATTGCTTGAGCAGCCAGTTGACCTTTCTAACCTCTCGGAGTATTCGGTCGCCACGGACCACTACGTGCGGGGCCTATCAGCCCTAAAGCTTGGCCAAATAGATAAGGCGCGCAACTACCTAATCAAGATCGGTGATCCGACTCTTCCCAAAGAAGGTCCTCGTACGGCCATGGGTGCCGCTATCCTAAAAATGGCACTCGAAGCCCAGATTGCTTTGGTCGATGGCGAGAAAGATAAAGCGCTAAGGTTGTTAAATCAGGCAACAGAAATAGATCTGGATTGGCCGGCAGAAGCGGGGCCGATTAAGCCTGTGCAGCCGATGGCTGAGTTACTTGCCGATACTTACTTAACGTTAGGTGATCGCAGGAACGCCAAAAAGTTTTATGACCTGACCCAGTTGTATTCCGTCGGTCGCGCTCGCACCCTCGCAGGTTTGAAGAAACTGGAAACAGGTGAGCAATGACACAGGATTTAGAGGGTCACAGGCGCGTAGCGAGCTGGTCTCTGACTTTCGCTTACACCCGCCGCAACCACAAGGGGAAGTTCTATGACGCAACGTTTAAAGGGTCGGGATCGTGCGGACCTGACGGAGTTTGAACCCGTCTGGCAGACCATCGAAAAAGTGATGGGCGGCTTCGTACCAAATTCCATGTTTATCATGTCTCACAACATCGAGCTAATGTCTGCCTTTGGCATGCTGTCGGGTGCTGTTTTCCGAGGTGCTAAAGAGGCTAAGCCAAACCCCTTAAAAGCAATGCTCGGTCGGCTACGATACGAGTTCAAACACCGGAACGATCCAGAGCCTGAGCCAATATCCCAAGAGCTACGAATGTTGGTCTTCACTGCCGTCAGCTTGTCGTCAGGCTGCCGCTACTGTCAGGCCCACAGCGCGATGCTGTCCGACCACCATGGCGGCATGACCGAGAAAGTTGACGACATTCTTAGTTATGACACCAGCGAGCATTTCACTCCTGCGGAACGCGCAGCGTTGGCGCTGGCGTTCGCTGCGGGACAGGTTCCAAATGCCACAACCGAACAACACTTTGTCGATTTGAAAGCGCATTTCACAGATGCGCAGATTATCGATATTGTGGCCGCTATTGCCTATATGGGTTTTCTGAATCGGTGGAACGATACTTTCGCTACCACGCTTGAAAAATCACCACTCGACTTTGCGACAGAAAAACTCGACAAGGTTACGTGGGAGGTAGGTAAGCATGCAGCGGCCCCCTGAAACCGCTTGAGCGTCGACAAACATCCACCAAAGCCTAGTAAGGGTTTTTCTGTAACCAAGAGAGATACTCCGAAAAGGCATCGTCGATAGTTTTGTGGGTCGGCACCCAATCGAAATCAGTTTTTAATCGCTCAGCGTTGAAACCGATGTCCGGTTGACCATCGCCGTCAAGCTGTTCTGGATTTATCCCGACACTGTCCCGAGACTCGGGCGCTATCCGATATAGAGCTTCAAGCTGATCGCGCGCAATATCATTGAATCCGCTGCACACATTATAGATGTCATGGGGTAGGGAATCCGCCAGCATAGTTGTGACGATTGCGCTCGCACTATCTTTGACGTAGCAAGATGGGGAACCTGAAAGCAGATTCCAGAATTCTGTGACCGGCAGTCCCAAGTAACCGGTTCGATCCCGCAAACCGTCGATCTTTCCGGCGGCCGCATGAGCGACAAGACTGAAAGGATTGCCCATGGCGGTATAGCCAGGGCCCCATTGAATCGGGAAACGTAGCGCCACCACCTCGAGCGCACTTTGCTCCGATAAAACCGACAATCCTGAAGTCGATCCCGGCATGGGGATCGAATAATCGAACGCGATCATTTCTACGGTTCTTTTGACCGTTGTCTCGAACTCCGGCACGTGAGGCAGGTTTTCCTCTTCTACTATGGTGCCGGCGTAAGAGACTTTTGCCGGGAAGTGGGCATTTTCATTGAATGGCGGATTTAGTCCACCATAGATGGCTAACGAACTAGCGAGAACCAATCGTTTTACACCAGTTGCTCTAGCACCTTCCAGACAGTTCAACGTCATAGGGTAGATTGCGTTGCTGGCCGCCCGAGTACGTGCGTATTGGTGGGCGTGCGCCAGCATCACCATGCCTTCAAATCTAAAACGGGAAAACAAGTCAAAAACCTCAGCACTGTTTTGAAGATTGACATATTCGACGCTGACGAGTTTGTTTTCCGCGGCCAGTGCTTCACCTGCAGTGTCGTGTTTTTTTCTGCTGGTAATCACTACGGGGATGTCTTTTTCAGCGAAAGCACGTGCTGTGTTCAATCCAACAAAGCCAGTACCGCCGACAATGAGTATTTGTGACATAGATTGGTCCTTCAATCGGTGGAGGTGCCATGCTGCATACAAGAACTGCTTATGCGTGTGACTCTAGGCACCTTCTAACAGCTCGCGTATTGCTGGATTCGCCGCCTTTGTCTCGCGAATTCGATTGGTGCCATAAACAACGATGGGATGAGCGTGATCGAGAATCGCTTGTTTGTACGACGGGCGGCGCTTTAATCGATCCCAATAATCCGCGCATGCGGGTAATTGCTCGCTGGTCACAAATACATCCAGCGCATCGACTTGCAATAAGCGCTCGAAGATCACCAGCCAGGAAACATCGGCAAGGGTGAATGTTTCACCGAGGATCCAAGGGCCACCACTCCCATCCAGTTGATGCTCCAGCGCCTTGAGATGCTTGGTCAGTTGCGTGCGGGATTCATTCAAGAACTTGTTCAACCTCGCATCGTCCGCCAGTGCTCTGAGGCCTTTGCTCTTCAACATAAAGAACAGCATCGGCATGCGCTTGTTGTGATGAAATAGCAGTCCTTCGAATATGCGCCAAGTTGCGATCTTTTCAATCATCGTTGCAAACAGCGGTATGGTTTGTCCTGGCACTGCGTTGCCGGCGCTTGATTCCATATTGTTGAGAGGATCCACGGTCAATGAAGAGCGATCAATCCAGTATTCCATTTGTTTTGTTTGCTCATCGGTCTCGGGTAACAAGCTCTCGACATCCGGCGGCGCATGCCTCGCTGCATATCTGATCTGTTCATGGGATTGGTAGATCGGATGGCCGTTGTGTACAAGCACCGGCACAGTGCCGGCAGGATTCACAAGGCGAAAATGCGCTCTCGTGGTTTCGTAGGCACCGGTTTCAATGAGATCTATGTGGTGACTCTTATAAGGGATCTGTAATTCGGCCAGGCAGACCCGCACCTTCATAGAGCATACCGATAGCGCGTTGTGGTACAGCTCAAATTCCTGATCATGGGGAAGATCAATATCGCCTTGAAAGCCGGATCCAACTGGGTGGGCGTTACGGCGCCGGTTTTCCAGGTACCAGGCGGTTACGAGTATTAGCACAACGGCGACGAAGGTAATCAGCATGGTTTTAGATGTGTATGTGGGTGCTGGGCGCCACCTGGGGGATAGGCAGTTGCCCAATATTCCTATTAAACATGCACTGATGCAAAAATAAAAGCATAAAATATGATAGCATACATTTTATTGGTCGGGAATCGGATTGGTCAACCCATCCAGAGAAAGGTCTCAATAGGGCTTCTGGCCAATGGAGTGATCAGTTCTCAGAAGGTTCGTTTTTCACGGTTGTGGTCGCACCCAAACACAGAATAATCAAAGATAGTGAGGTTATTTCCATGAGCCATCCAATTTGTAAAGTCGCTGACCTGTTGTTCCTGCGGTTCGAATTGTCAGATTTACCGGCACAAAAGGAATACCTTGAGCACTTCGGCATGCAGCTGGTGCAGGAATCGGGGGATTCGATTTACTACCGTGGCACAGGGAACGCGCCGTTTTGTTATTGCGCGAGCAAAGGTTCGAAAAACAGGTTTGTCTCCGCAGCTTATTACGTTGAATCCCTGGCTGAGCTTGAAGCGTTGGCCCATGCGTTTGGGGTGGACATAACTGATAGCCAGGAACCGGGTGGCGGCCGGAAGGTTGTGTTGGCGGACCCTGATGGTATTGGCGTCGAGGTTTATCATGGCGTCCAATTCGCAGACGCCAAAACACGATCAACCCCTGCCCTGAATTCAGGTTTCGAAAAGAATCGGGTAAATATTCTGCAGCGTATTGGGAGGGACTCTAGCGAATGGTCGCTGGAAGATAACGAATGGCGCTACCAATTAACATCTCAGGTCATGCGTATTGGCCATTATGCGATTAACGTTTCATCGTCTGATGATTCCATTGCTTGGTATGAAAACACGCTTGGTTTGTTGGTAACCGACAATCTGGTGATGCCCACCGGTGCTAGGGCC
The DNA here is from genome assembly GCA_039029655.1 of Pseudomonadota bacterium. Lineage (GTDB taxonomy): Bacteria > Pseudomonadota > Gammaproteobacteria > Steroidobacterales > JBCCFQ01 > JBCCFQ01. Next base: position 16,297 of record JBCCFQ010000012.1, read on the forward strand.
GGTGCATTCATGCGTGCTGACCGTGGTGATATTCCGGTGGATCACCACATCCTCAACATTGCAGGTTCGAGAAAGGGTAGGGAAGGCTTTGGCGGTACCTTTGGCCACGGAGGGTTTGAGATCACGGGCAGCATCGATGACCTGATGGCCGGACATTATCATCTCAAAAGTCATGCCAAGTACTTCCATGAGTGGGGCATAGGCAGACACTTACTGGGTAGCCAGATTTACGATTATTGGCGCGATCCCGCCGGCTTTACTCTCGAACACTGGACAGACGGTGATTTAGTTGACGCCTCTCACCCAACTGCTGATGTGCAAGCGAAAGACTTCGCGTTGGGTCAGTATGGTCCGTTGGCTCCCAGTACTTTTAACCTAAGCCTGCCTAACGAGGAGGTCGAGCCATGGAGGCAAAAACACCCTGCCGTTGTGGAGCTCCTCAAGGAATTTGAGAAAAAATGATGGGTAACAACGCAAGTTTTGGTTTGAGATTGACCGGCAGACTTGGGGCGGTAGCGATGAGCGCAGGGTTTACGAGTATCGTGGGTATGGCACTGAGTTTGGTGAAAGACGCCGTCCATTAAGCGATCGTTGCGGCCCTTTGGGATTAACGTCGTTTCGTTAGAATGGAACGCCGTCTAAAGTCCCCATGGCCCCACTCAAATAGCGTCGCTGCGCTTTTGTCAGCGCCTCTTGGCTGTCGAGGACAAATGGCCCCCCGAAGTGCAGTGGTTGGGGTGCGGCTTGCCCACCCAACAAAAAAACGTTGGCAACACCCGCCCCACAGCAAGCCAATCGAATCGATGTGGTGTCCGGTGGCAAACTCGCCATGGTTCCACGCGCCATGGCCTGATTGTCGTCGAGAACAATTCCGTTGGTTGCGTCGATAACATAGATGCCGTATTCGTATCCACGCGTTGGCAAAGCAATATCAAGAGTCGAGTTCGCATCTAACGTCAGGTGACACATGATGGATGGAATCGCTAGCGGAATCGGACCCACCCGGTCTTCGAATTCACCGGCCAACAATCGAAAGTTGCTCCCGTCCCGCCGCCATACCGGCTGTTCATCGGCTTGAATGGCACGGTAGTCGGGCTCCGAATCTTGCTCGGCGATGGGAAGTCGTGCCCAGATTTGCAGACCATGAAAGGTTGGGGCGAGGTCTGTGAGGTTGCGTTCGGTGTGTAAGATGCCGCGGCCAGATCGCATCCATTGTGTACCCCCTGGTCCAATGCGTCCGATATTGCCCAGACTGTCGGTGTGCTCGTTCGCCCCCTCCATGAGATACGTCATGACTTCGATACCCGCATGGGGGTGTGCGGGAAGTTTTTCCGATGGCGCCGGCATCGGCCCGAAATGGTCCAGCATAACGAACGGGCCGATGGATTTAACCAGGGAGTTGGGCAATGGCCGAAATACCTTGACCGGCCCGACCGAAGCTGTGTCAGCTTCCCAAACAGTTTTTTGGTTTGAATGCGAACGGGTCATGAGTTAGCGACACCCTTTCGTGGAAATTCCTGCAAAATGTGCTCAAACGTCATCATCTTTCCATCCGTGTCGCGAGTAGGCCCACAATAGCGCTTGTGTTGAGATGCACTGCACTGGCAATGGAGCATGTGATCCAGCAAGCGTCAGTATCGAGTCTTGCATCATCGCGTACTTGCCAGGTAATTCAACCCTCGGCAAGTTGATTCAAGCCGGATCGTATTGTTTATCAACAGGCTGCGATTTTTTATTCCCGGCGCTGGACACTTCCTTATCTGAGAATTGTCTTCCGAGATAGACGCCGATTACCGCCCAAATAGCCGCAATACCTGAGCCCACCAGCGCAACACCGGTAACGCCTAGGCCAACGATCGCTGTCAGACCGGTAAAGGACCAAGCCCAGAACACGTCGCCTCCACGATAAACGACTACATCGATAACTTGCTTGGCCTTGAAACGGGTTTCGCGGTCTACGACGGTATACAACATTTCCCGCGCCGGTCGCGTCACTGAGTAGTTGCCGGCACGTCGAAAGATTTGCAATCCAACCACAATCCACACCATGGGAATTAGGGCGACCGTAAATAGACCACCCACGATAAGCACGGGAATCAATGCTAACGTGAAGGCAAGGCCCAACTTGTTGGCCATGCGTCCTGTTATGAACAGCCCCATGATAACGGTTAAGGAGTTAGTGACTACGTCAATCAAGGCCCAAATTTGGGTGCGTTGTTCGCTGGAGAAGCCCGCCAACATATTCTTAAGTTCAAAATACACAAATGAACCTATGCCAGTATAGAGAAAAATAAAGGCACCAATGCCGATCAGGTAAGGCGTTTGCAAGAACACCTTGTAGCCGGCCAACGGGTTTCCACCCAGGCTTTTGTTCATTTGAGCGGCGTCTGCAGTGGTTTGATTACCGAGTTCCGTTTTTTTCAGACGTTGTAA
>JBCCFQ010000013.1:0-18695 GCA_039029655.1 Pseudomonadota bacterium
AGCGGAGATCATCAGCCAAGCGGGGCAGCATGGCGCCGTGACGATCGCCACCAACATGGCCGGTCGTGGTACCGATATCGTGCTTGGCGATGGCGTCAAGGAACTCGGCGGCCTCTACGTACTGAGTAGCTTAGGCGCCGGCACCTCATTGGGGGTCACCGTTGCGTGAAAGACTTCAGGTAATGTGGCATAACTATTGTCAAAATTCATCGAGGTTTCCTATGCGCTTGCCTGCATGCCTTCAAGGGATGGATTGTAGGCCGCGACGATTCGAAACCAAATCAAGACCTAGCCGCCGGCAAGCACCGTCATCAGCATCGCAAAAACAATGCAAAAGATGCAAGTGACCGGCACCTAGTTCAGATGGGCGAATACATCATCGATCATAACTTCACAGCGTTTCAGTTCCGAAGGATCAATGAACTCGTTGGGTTGATGAGCTTGGTCAATAGAACCTGGGCCACAAACCACACTACTGATCCCGGCGCGCTGAAAACTGCCAGCTTCTGTGGCAAATGAAACCTCTCCGGAACCTCCTTCTCTAACGCCACGCAAACCACGAACCCAGTCCTCCGCTTTCGCTTCTTGGTCAGCTGTTAGAGGAGGTACCCGGGCAAGCGCCGTGGTCTCAATGGATGCCTTTGGTGCAAACTCCCGCAAGTCGGGCAACACTTCACTTTGGATAAATTTTTGCATGGCTTCAATGATTGAGTTCGGGTCTTCGTCAGCCAGGCCACGATACTCCCAAAGAAACTCACAGTGTGCGGGCAATATATTGACGGCCGTGCCTCCCTGGATGGTTCCCACTTGCACCGTGGTCCACGGCGGCTCGCAACCCGCATCACCGGCCTGTGCGCGCCGCGACCGACCCAACCGATCCAGATAGTCGATGATCCGTGCCGCAGCAATAATGGCGCCGCCACCGCGATGAGGTTGACTGGAATGTGCTGCCTGACCCGTGACTACCGTGCGAAACACGTTTACCGATTTGTGGGACCGAACCGGCTGCATAGTGGTGGGTTCGCCGATAATTGCGAATTCTGGTTTCGGGAAGTGGCTTAACGCATCATCCACCATGGCATCAACGCCGAGACAACCCACCTCTTCGTCGTAGGACAATGCCAAACAAAGCGGCTTTTTCATTGCTGGGATGTTCAGCGACGCCAGTCTTGAAAGAAACACCGCTGAAAAACCTTTCATGTCCGCAGCACCGCGACCGTACAGCAGTCCGTCACGCTCGGTTAACTTGAAAGGATCGCTTTGCCAATCCTGATCATCCACCGGTACCACATCAGTGTGGCCAGACAGCACCACGCCACCCGGTGCGTCCGGCCCAATGGCCGCAAAAAGATTAGCCTTGGTCTGCTCAGCATTCCAAGTACGTCGACAACGTGCACCAAACGGTTCTAGGTAATCTTCTACCCAGTCGATCAACGGCAGATTGCTGTCACGGGAAACCGTTGGAAATGCCACCAGTCGGGCCAACATGTCAACTGAATTCAAACTTTTCATCGTTGTGTCCCAAACGCTAGACTGATTGCCCTGACTCGGCTGGATTGATATAGGCCTCGATACGATCAGGATCCTGTGCTGGTGTTAGCAAGGAAACCAGAATCAGAACTACTATATGCACCATCAAGCCAAACACACCTTCATGCAACGCAATGGGTTTCAGGTCCGGTGCAAAAAAGAACAACAACGCGGTTGCACTCCCGGCCACCAGACCTGCGATCACACCAGGCGTTGTGGCCCTACGCCAAAACAATGCGGCAACTACCGGTGGAGCAAGCTGCGCGATAATGCCATAAGAAGTGAGCAACAAGACCACAAGGGAAATACCTTCGGATACCGCAAAGAAATAGGCCACAGCACCGGCTACTACAATGAGAATCCGAATCAGCAAACGTTGCTGCGCTTCGTTCAACTCCGCAAACGGACGCACACCATCTTCAACGGCGACTGAAGCGGTGGCGTGCATTAATGCATCCCCCGTAGACATGGAAGCGGACAGCGCCCCAGCACAAAACAAACCGACAACGATCACTGGTAACTCCACATTCAAAATCAAATGCGGCAGGATGAAGTCCGGTTGTTCTAAGGATTCCACAAACAAAACGCCGGCAAATCCAATTAAAAACACCGGCACTAGAAACAATTGAAAGGTCGGAAACCAGACTACGGTTCGGCGAATAATACGCTCATCTCGGGCAGCAAATGCTTTCATGAAAAGATGAGGCCACATTTGTAGACCCACCGCACTGATCAAAATTGCACTGCTGTATCCGGCCCAACTCCAAGGTTCCCCGTTAGCGGTCAAGCCGGGCAGTTCCAGTAACTCGGGACGCTGATCGACAATTGCTTCGAACATGGGCCCAATACCGCCGTATAAAGCATGAGGCAGGTACAGTCCCAGCGTCCACGCAATCACAATCATGAAAACGCCTTGTAGTGTATTGGTCCAACCCACGGCACTCACACCACTCACCAGCACATAAACCAACACAATGCCGTAAGCAACTGCAGCACCTAACCAAAGAGGAACCCGACCGTCAGTGACCGCCTCGATGACAATGCCAGCGCCACGCATTTGCAGGGTGATATAGGGAATCAATGCGGCAATACTGACCAGCGCAATGACCAGGGACAAACCCCGGGAACGAAAGCGGCCGGTGAGGAATTGAGCCTGGGTCACTTGCCCCAGTTGTCGACCAATCCGGGCCACCTTGGGACCGATGAAGTACCAAGGCATCATGCCCAATATCCCATAGGACAGAATGTAAAAAGCGGCCGCCCCACGAGAATAAGCCCAGCCCGGGCCACCCAGAAAAGCGAATGCTGAGAATACCGTTGCGCCGGTTACAAAATACATGACCAAGAAACCGAAGTTGCGATCCCCAGCGACGAAACCGTCTACTGTAGAAGAAGTTCCCCTCCCCGCTCGTAAGCCTACCCACAGGGTTAGACCCAGATAGGCCACGATCATCAAAGAAATCACCAACCACTGATCCATTACCGGCTAGTCCTTGTTTTCATAGTGATCCAGAACCAGCAGCATAATCCAACCCACCAAAATCCAAGCGATGGGCCAGGCCATGGACAACGGTAAACCAAACACAAAAGGTTCAGGCGAACGAAATAGGATCGCAACCGGCCAGGTGACGGCCAGCAAGATGAGTAGAAAAACAAAGATTGCGAGTCGGCGGATAAAGGGTCGAATCAATTGAGTTCTCTGCAACAGGGTTGCCCGATATTAGCATTCTTCCATGAGGCTCAATCTAAAACACTCAAGTAACTGAGCACGGGAGTGCCCCTGTTGCCAGAGGCAACAGGGGCTGGTGGTGTCGAAACCTCGGAGCGGCAGCGGATGTTTATGTTTCAAACCGACCGCTTGAGACTCCGAGGGTTTTCACAAAGATGACTTTATCGTCACCCTCCGCCCAGTAGTCACGTATGACCGCTTCCTTGGTATACCCGCGAAGCTCATAGAAACGACGAGTGGCCTCAAAACTCCCCTGGCCAGACGTTTCTACTATGAGGATACGTTCGTTGCCCAATGACTCTTCCACCGCTGAGATCAAGGCGGAGCCATAACCTTTGCTTTGATGCTTCTTTCGGACACCGATTGCCAGCAGATTCCACACGCCCTCGGTCAACGCTTCTAACCGAGCAAAACAAAACCCTACAACACGGGTGCCTTCGCCCTCACAAACCAACCATAGTGCTTGATCGTCTGAGCCCGACAGAAAAGGCTCTATCAGCTCTTGCAGCATTTCGGGCGGAAAGAGTTCGGTGTCTTTGAGGATGAGTTTGATATCAGAAAGATCTGACGCGATTGGTATTCGAATATTCATGCTAGTCGTTCCTATTCTTAAAGTTTTAAGGCAAAGGACATCGGGGCACCTGAAAAACCCAGGCGCTGCTTAAATAGGTTAAAAGTTGGGTCCTAGTACAGACCCTCTAGCACAGTCATGAATACCTCGGATTAGGTGACACTATTATATAGTTCCGTGAACTCAAGGAAAACTGACTCAAGCAGGTTCTTACAGGTAACATTCAAACCCAGTCGCCCAAACTTTAGGAGCTCCTTCATGCCACGCGTCTTACTATTATTGTTGTTTCTCCATTTGCCGGTGGTCGTTGCTGCAAACAACCACAATGGCACCGAGTTACGTCCTGTCACCCATGAAGATGTCTGGACTATGCGTCGGCTTGGAACACCGTTACCGAGTCCCGATGGCAATTGGGTTGTCGTGCAGGTAACGGAACCCGCGTATGACAAAGACGAAACCGTTAGCGATTTATGGCTGGTGGCTATGGACGGTAAGAGCGAACCGCGGCGACTGACTGCCACTAAGGACTCAGAAAGCGGGGCCGCATGGAGCCCTGACAGCACGCGAATCGCTTTTAGCACCAAGCGAGGCGAGGACGACGCGCCCCAAATCTACGTCATGGACATGACCGTGCCCGGTGAGGCACAGAAGATCACCTCAGTGGCAACTGGCGCATCTGGACCAAAATGGAGTCCGGATGGCAAGCGCTTAGCATTCGAGAGTCGTGTTTATCCCGGTGCGATGTCCGACGAGGAGAATGCAGAAGAAAAGAAAGTGCGTAAGGAACGGGACTACAACGTCTCCAAGTACGAGATCTTCCCCATTCGACAATGGAATCGTTGGCGTGACGATTTGGAAACTCATCTGTTTGTGCAAGATGCCGTAGCGGACGCAGAGGCCAAAGACCTTATGGCAGGCACGGATCTGATAGCAAAACCCGGTTACGCAGGTGTCCCATCCCTTGCCCGAGAGAGTCTCAGACCGGAATGGACACCGGACGGTGAAGCCCTTGTGATTTCAGCTACCACAAATCTCCATGAGAGTGCACACACAAGAACTTTTTACCACTTGTATCGCGTTGCGGCTGACGGCGGTGAGCCTGAAGCGTTGACGGATGGCGATGCCTGGAGTTGTCACACCGCAAAGTTTTCCCCTGACGGAGATTCCCTGTATTGCCTTTACAACCCGGCAACGGACTACGTTTACAACCATAATGAAATTGCGCAGTTTAGCTGGCCCGCTGGTGGGGAGGACTTTGTAGCCGAACCCAAGCTCCTCACCGATGGGTTTGATCGACCCGTATCGGCTATGACGGTCAGTGCTGATGGCGGTCGTGTGTATTTCACCGCATCCGAAGAAGGCAGAGTTCGATTGTTCAGCGTGGCTGCCAATGGCCGCGGTGACGTTAAGGCACTGAATTCAGACAGCAACGGTGTCTATGCAGGGCCCTACGCGGCAGGAAGGACTTTGGTTGCTCGCTGGGAAGACGCAACACAACCGGCGGAAGTGGTTCGGGTGAATCCACGGGATGGCAAGCATGCGCGTTTAACCGCTTTTAATGTAGAACGTGCAGCGAAGCTTGACCGACATCCCTTTGAAGAATTCTGGTTTGAAAGCGCACTAGGAAGACGGGTTCACAACTATGTGGCGCTTCCACCTAACTTTGATGAAAACAAAAAGTATCCTGTAATCACCCTCATCCACGGCGGACCCCACGCCTCATCCAGGGATGCCGATCATGTTCGCTGGAGCCCACATTTGCTTGCCTCAGCTGGCTACGTTGTGGTCATGACTGACTACACGGGTTCCGTGGGCTATGGCATTGAGTTTGCCAGGGCCATACAAGGCGACCCGCTAAAAACACCCGGTGACGAAATCGTTCAGGCATTGGATGAGGCCATCAAACTCTATCCGTTTATTGACGCTGATCGTCAGGCCGCAGCCGGTGCGAGTTATGGTGGTCACTTGATCAATTGGTTACAGGGCACCACCACACGGTTTCGTACTTTGGTGGGTCATGCAGGACTGGTGGATTTAGAAGGCCAATGGTCAACCAGCGATGTCATTCGTCATCGAGAAATCAATGCCGGAGGACCACCCTGGAGTGATAGCCCCATCTGGGATGAGCAGAGTCCTTCGATGTTGGGCGACAACTTTGCAACACCAATTTTGCTCACCATTGGCGAGAAAGATTATCGGGTACCCGTTAACCAAACCATAGCAGCTTGGAGTTACGTACAACGAAAACAGGTGCCCGGGCGGCTACTGGTGTTTCATGATGCTGATCACTGGATCATGAAAGGCAGCGAAGCGCGTTATTACTGGGAGGAGGTGCACGCCTGGTTGGCTGAATACCTATCGGACTAGTGCTGTTTCCCTTCGTGTCGTAAAGATGTCGAACGCGCTCGATACTGCCTGGGTAAATCGGTACTAGCCGCAACGACATAACGGCTTTTCCCAATTCAGTCGGCCCCCTTCAGATGCCATGATTGTTCTTGAGTCAATGGCCTAGGAGCGGGTCGATGTCTAAGAACGTACTGATTATCCAAGGTCATCCAGATGGTGAAAGTGAGCATTTTGGTCATGGCTTAGCCAATGCTTATGCAATGGGCGCCGGTGAGGCGGGCCACAAGATTGAGCGCATCGAGGTGGCCCAGCTGGATTTCCCTTTGGTTCGAAGTCAAGACGATTGGCATAGTGAGGCCGTTCCGGCGGACATTCGATCCGCACAGAACTTGATTTCTTGGGCGGATCACTTAGCGATTTTTTATCCCTTGTGGCTGGGTACGATGCCCGCTTTGTTCAAAGGGTTTCTCGAACAAGTGCTGCGGCCTGGATTCGCCATGGATGTATCTGAGACCTCGAGTTTTCCGAAGAAACTCCTTAAAGACAAGTCGGCCCGCATTGTAGTGACCATGGGTATGCCGTCACTCTTTTATCGTCTTTTCTATCAGTCTCACAGCGTCAAAAACTTGGAACGTAACATTCTCAAGTTTTGTGGCATTACCCCAGTCAAGACGACATACATTGGTGGTATTGAGAGTGATTCCGGGCACGCTCGTTGGTTAGACAAGATAAAAGACTTAGGCGTCGGCGAGTAACTCTTATAGACAGGAGTAAGTTATGCGTGTGTTGTTTTTTCTTTTGATCGTGCTCACAACGGGCTGCGAAACGATTAAATCCGGTGCCCATCATGATGAAACGTTCTTTGGGTTTTCAGGCTACGATTCTTTCGCATGGATAGCCGATGATCCCTTGGTTTTGGGCGAAAAGGAAACTTCTCCTATTAGCCCCTTAACCAAAAAGAAAATCGTTGCGCGTATTGAAGAAACATTGAGAAAGAAAGGCTTCCACAAAGCCGTGTCAGCACAGGATGCTGATTTCATACTAGCCTACACAGTCGGAACTCGAGACAAGATTGATTCTAGTTCCTACCCGGTAAGTTATCGTGGCGAATGGGGTTGGGACCTTTATGGCCGATACTATTACGCTAATGAACCTGTGCATACCATGCATACTGAAGGCACACTCGGAGTAGATGTGTTTGACGGGCCCACCAAACAGCCCGTGTGGCATGGGTGGGCCACAAAGACCATCACCAACGCCGATCGTTCGGATCCTGACCCAATGATTGAGCGGGGGGTAAGACTGATGTTCAATCAGTTCCCATCAAAAGGAGGCGCGTTTAGCGTAGTCTCTAACTGAACTCAACCGAGTGTCTTTAAGAACCACTCAAGCCCAACCCAACTCAACCATTGCCCAACCTGAGTTCCAGATCTTGGTCATTGACGCCACTTTTTCGTCGTCACCCATGGTGACAATGTAGACGTAGTGAGACTTGGTTTCTTTGCCGGTTGGAGGCACGGGTCCCCCTTCACCGGTGTGGGTGGCCTGATAGGTACCAAAGAAGGCGGCGGTTCTGCTGCCTTCGTCATAGCTTTGATGGTGTAAGTGATAGGTCGCATTGGGTGCAGTCACCGTGCCAAAGCCAGCCAACCAATCACAATAGGCTTCAATGGTGGTTACTTCCACCAAAGGTTCACTTTGGGCGTGGAATGAAGCGTTGTCCGCCACATATTCTTTACACCCTTCCCAGCCCGCGGCCGATTCACATGCATGAAAGAACTTCTTTGCGTTCTCATAAGCACCCATCACTGCCTCCTCTAATTTTTGTTTTTGCTGCTACTCGTTAGGTATCAATGACAAAAAGAAAGCATAGACCATGGCGGTCTCCTCGTGTTGTCGGAAGCGCCCCGACGCGCCACCGTGACCCGCTTTCATATTGGTCTTCAACAACAAGAGATTGTCATCGGTTTTGAGTTCTCGCATTTTGGCCACATATTTTGCCGGCTCCCAATACTGCACCTGAGAATCCTCAAGACCGGTGGTGACTAAGATATTTGGATAATTCTTGGCTTCCAGTTGGTCATAAGGAGAATACGACAACATGTAGTCATAGAACTCTTTGTCCTTGGGGTTCCCCCATTCATCCCACTCCCCCGTGGTCAATGGAATAGAATCATCCAGCATGGTGGTAATCACGTCCACAAAGGGCACGTGGCTGGCAACGCCTTGCCAAAGATCGGGAGCCATATTGGTCACGGCCCCCATTAACAAACCACCGGCGCTACCGCCTTCTGCAAACAAACGATCGGAGCTGGTATAGCGTTCCTTAACCAAATGCCGACCCACGTCCACGAAATCGGTAAAGGTGTTTTTCTTATTTAAGAGTTTCCCCTCTTCATACCAAGCCCGACCATTTACCTGGCTGCCTCGAATATGGGCAATGGCAAATACAAAGCCGCGGTTCAACAAACTCAAGCGATAAGAACGAAAGCTGGGATCGATGGTGGAACCGTAGGAACCATAGCCATACTGCAACAATGGCGCTTTGCCGTTTTTCTCAAAGCCATTTTTGTAGACCAACGACACGGGGATCAAGGTTCCATCTCGCGCGGGTACTTGTAGCCGTTCCGTGGTGTAATCGTTCTTATCAAACTCACCCACTACTTCTTGCTCTTTGAGCAAGGTTTTTGTGCGGGTAGCCATGTCATAGTCATACACCGAATTTGGTGTGGTCAATGACGTATAGGAATAACGCAAAACACCGGAATCTATGTCCACGTTGGTGCCAAAGTTGGCATCATAGGCAGGCTCACCAAAATCCAAATAGTGGGCTTCGCCCTCATAAGGGTGAATGCGCATATGATTCAGCGCTCCTCGGCGTTCACTCACCACCATGTAGTCTTTGAACATGTCATAGCCGGCTATGAAGGTATCTTCTCGGTGCGCTAAGACTTCTTCCCAATTGTCCTTGGTAGTGGCCGCCACCGGCGTTTTCATCAAACGAAAGTTCGGCGCATCCCAATTGGTCTTCATGTAAAAATGATCACCTAAATGATCTATGTCGTATTCGTGATTCTCTTCCCGAGGTTGAACCACTTGGAACTCGCCCTTGGGATTGTTGGCATCCAACACCCAGTTCTCCGTTGAGAGCGTTTGGAAACAACCGATAACTAAATAAGCCTCAGATTTGGTCTTATAGACGTAACAACTGAACTCTTCATCGTCCTCCTGATATACCAATGTGTCTTCACTGGGATCCGTCCCTACTTCGTGACGATAGATTTGATACCAGCGTAAGGTTTGTGGATCCTGTCGGGTGTAAAAATAGGTTTTGTTATCATTCGCCCAAGCACCATTAGGGGTAACGTCCTTTAGTGCTTCCGGATAATCTTCGCGATTTTCTAGGTTGCGAAACCGTCGTGTGTATTTGCGGCGTCCCTCAGTATCCACAGCATAAGATGCAATGTTGTGGTTGCTGCTGATTTGAAGACCCCGTAAGGCAAAAAAGTCCGTACCCTCAGCCATGACATTGCCGTCGAAGAGAATCTCTTCTTCTCCTTCAAGAGATTCTTTGCGACGAGACCAAATACGATATTCGCCCCCCTTCGCAAAACGCCAATAGTAGTAATAACCATCGTCTTCAAAAGGCACCGAGGCATCGTCTTGTTTTAAACGCCCCACAATCTCGTCATACAGTTCTTTTTGCAGGTCTTTGGTGGGTGCCATCATGGTATCCAGATAAGCATTCTCGGCCTCTAGATACTGGATAACCTCTGGATTTTCCCTTTCGTTAAGCCAATAGTAGTTATCTATCCTTACGTCACCATGTATCTCTAACTCCTTAGCCTTCTTAGCGGCCGTTGGCGGTTGGGGCTCTTGTGGTGAGACTTCCGATTTCTGTTCAGAACAACCGACCATGAACAGGACGGTGAGTACTAGCGTTACGATGGATAAAAAGCGCATGACAACCACAGGCTCCAGATTAACAGGGGCATTGATTGTGGCCCAGCGGACAAGACGGGGCAACTGGGGAAAGCCTATACTAGAGATAAAACACTCGGCTTCTGATGGATGGGGAGACAGAAATGCACTATTACGACTTGGGTGCCTACACCAGGAAAATCACAACAATCTCCGAGACGGCCCAGCTATGGTTTGACCGGGGGTTGATATGGACCTTTGCCTATAACCATGAAGAAGCTATCGTCTGCTTTGAAAAAGCCTTGGAAGCTGACCCGGGCTGTGCCATGGCCCACTGGGGCATTGGTTATGCCATTGGCCCGAATTACAACAAACCTTGGGAAGCCTTTGAAGCGGAGGAAAAACCCGACGCCCTAGGCCAAGCCACCCAGGCCTTGGAGCGGGCTATAGCCCTGAAGGAAGGCGTCACAGCCCCAGAGCGGGCTCTTATAGAAGCATTGCAACAACGTTATCCAAAAGATGCCTCGGTAGAGGAATTCGCACCCTGGAATGACGCCTTCGCCAACGCCATGCGCGGTGTCTACATGGCCCATGATGCCGATCTGGATGTGTGTTGTTTGTTTGCAGAAGCCCTAATGAATCGAACGCCTTGGCAACTCTGGGATTTGCCGACGGGGCAGCCGGCTGAAGGGGCGGACACCTTGGAAGCCCTGGAGGTTTTGGAGCATGCCTTCAACAACCTGGACGGCGCATGGCAACATCCGGGGCTTTTGCATATGTACATCCACTTGATGGAAATGTCGCCCCATCCGGAGCGTGCACTTCGTCAAGGCGACGCACTGTGTACATTGGTTCCAGATTCTGGGCACTTGATTCATATGGCTACTCACATTGACGTGTTGTGTGGCGAATACCAAAACGTGGTGGCCAGAAACCATGCAGCCATCGTGGTGGATAGAAAGTTCCTGGCACGTGCCGGGGCTGAAAACTTTTACTCAATCTATCGTTGCCACAATTATCACTTCAAGTTGTATGGCGCGATGTTTTTGGGACAACCTATTCCAGCGTTAGAGGCTGCCGAAGAACTCATTGAAACTTTGCCCAAAGATACCTTGGCACCCATGGCGGATTGGTTTGAGGCTTTTATTCCAATGAAACAACATGTGTTGATTCGATTTGGCAAATGGCAAGACATTTTGGACCAATCCCTGCCTATAGATGAAACTCTTTATAGCTTCACCACGGCGATGATGCGATATTCCCGTACTGTGGCGTTAGCTAACACCGGCGCATTGACAGAAGCAGAGGCTGAGAAAGCATTGTTTTATCAGGCACAAGCTAACGTGCAGGAAAGCCGTATGTTGTTTAACAACACCTGCAACGACATTTTGAAAATAGCCGAGCAAATGCTTTTGGGTGAGTTGGAATACCACAAAGGCAATCACGATGCAGCATTCGACCATCTACGCCAGTCCGTTAAGCTGGATGACAACCTGCCTTACGACGAACCTTGGGGCTGGATGCAACCCACCCGACACGCCTTGGGTGCTTTATTGATTGAGCAAGGGCATTACGATGAAGCGGAGTCTGTTTACAGAGCGGATTTAGGCTTAGACGATACATTGAATCGCGCCTGCCAACATCCAAACAATGTGTGGAGTCTACACGGCTTACATGAGTGTTTGACTAAGCGTGGTGAAGCTACAGAAACCAAGCACATTAAGTTGCAGTTGGATCGAGCGATGGCCAGAGCTCAAGTGACTATTAAGGCTTCGTGTTATTGTCGGCAGAAGGCGGCTTGAATTAGTAACAAGTGATCAGTTTCAAGTTGCAAGAGACAATAGAGACTTCAGAGGTTGGCTTCGGGCTTCGGGCTTCGTTAACATCGTCATCCCGGCGAAGGCCGGGCCACAAATCTGGGAGTGTTGGATCTAGTTCCGGACAACGTTGGGGGCACGCGCGTCGACTTTCGCAAGTGTGCACGCACCCCGGAGGGGTGGATCCAGTGAAATGATGGTCGCGAAGCGACTCCTTCGACTTTAAGGGCCTGGTTTGTCGGTTGAAATAAAGCGCCGCTTCGCGGCACAGTATTGACTGGATCCTGGCCTTCGCCAGGATGACGGAAGAGCACCATGGGCCTATTAGACAAATTCCAACGCTACCCCCTCACCTTCGGGCCAACCCCAATCGAACCGCTGCCTCGTCTAAGCCAAACCCTAGGGGGCGATGTTGAGATCTGGGCCAAACGAGACGATTGTAATTCTGGTCTTGCATTGGGTGGCAACAAACTCAGAAAACTGGAATACATCGTGCCGGACGCCATTGCCTGTGGTGCTGACACATTGGTTTCCATCGGTGGGGTGCAATCCAATCACACTCGGCAAGTGGCTGCGGTGGCAGCAAAGATTGGGATGAAGTGTCGTTTGGTGCAGGAAAGTTGGGTACCTCATGAAGATGCCGTTTATGACCGAGTAGGCAATATCATGCTGACGCGACTCATGGGTGCGGACAGTCGAATTACAAAAGACGGATTCGATATCGGCATTCGCGAAAGTTGGGAAGCGGCGATTGAAGAAGTGAAAGAACAAGGCGGCGTCCCTTATGGCATTCCCGCTGGTGCCTCCGTACACAAGTATGGTGGTTTGGGGTATGTGGGATTTGCTGAGGAAGTGAGAGAACAAGAAAAAGATCTGGGTTTTTCTTTTGACTACATCTTAGTTTGTGTTGTGACCGGCTCTACCCAGGCAGGAATGATTGTGGGATTTAAGGCCGACCACCGTGCGCATAAAGTCATTGGCATCGACGCCTCCGGGACTCTAGACAAAACCCGAAGCCAAGTAACACAGATTGCTCGGAACACTGCCGCCCTTGTCGAGCTCGGAAAGGAAATCACCGACGAGGATGTGGTGATCAACCCCGACTATGCATACCCCGCTTATGGTGTGCCCAGTCATGAAACCAATGAAGCCATTCGTCTGGTGGCTCGAACAGAAGCTATGATTACTGATCCGGTGTATGAAGGTAAGTCTATGCAGGGTTTGATTGACTTGGTTGGGAAAGGGTTTTTCCCAAAAGGATCTAAAGTGTTGTATGCACATCTTGGGGGTGCGCCTGCATTGAACGGCTATGCCTACACTTACCGCGATGGTTAGTATCTAAGTGTTGTAGCTTGCGTTTGTGACTTGATGATCAACGTCCAGCGTCAAGTGCACATCTGACGAAATAGGCAATTGTGCTAGATTTTGTCGGGTAACCCGCTCAAAGTACTGAATGAATAAAGCGATCTCGCTCTCCGACATCCGCCGACTGTTTGTGGAATCGCTAAGTGGAAGTTTTTGTTCTTGCTCTAGTCTCCAACGATAAACACAATCGAAATTGGGCGCCGCAAGAAAAACCAATGCGTTGAGCTGGCTAAACAATGCCGGGTATTTTTCTTGAAGTTGTTGGTTAACGTACCGTCGCCAGACACCGTCCGTGTCTTTTGTTCGCTCCAGTTCATTCACCGGATCCTGTAACGCTTCGTCTGCTACCGCTTGTGAACCAACACACCATCCTTCAAAGATGATGAGGTCCACAAGGTCATCGACAATTGTCCACTCTGAATTTGGATATCGGTCATCCGTAGACTTATCGAACCTTGGTACAAGTACTGGTCGCTCAGTGGATAGGCTTCGTAGTTGGTTTAATACGTGACATCCCAAGTCAATATCATGGGTGCCAGGCGCGCCACGTACGGCCAGTAATGGATGGATCTGTTGACTCAGCAACTGTCTTTCTTTTTTAGTCAGATACAAGTCATCTATGGAAAGTACGAGTGACCGAACACCATATTTGGTTTGTAAGTATCTTCTTAAGAATTCTGCCAAGGTTGATTTCCCTGTCCCCTGTGCGCCGTTTACGCCCAATAGGAAAGGAATGTTGTCGCAATGAGACAAATGGCGGTGCACCCAGTCACCCAGGGGCACATAAAAACGACTTGCCGTGTGCAAAAATTCTGAGGGCAGCTCGTGTTCATACAAAAAAGTGTGGATCCACGAATCAATCGTCATATCAGTTCATTTTGTCTTACAAACTAAGACTAACCCTTAAGTCACTCAAGGAATTGGCCGACACAAGAGTATGGCAGCGGAAGCTAGAAATGAAACCAAAAAGGTGTCCCCCATAGGCTCCTCACCAAGAGCTCTGGCACGTTCTTCTTTTTCAACGGTGGACGCACTCCCGCCGTTACCTGAAACGGCCAGTCATATTCTTTCCACCATGGGTGACGAAATGGTCTCCATAGAGGATATCGTTCGAGTGATTGAGCGCGATCCACCGGTAACGGCTCGATTGTTGGGTCTGGCCAACTCTGCCTTTTACGGCCAGCGAAACCACGTCACTCGGGTATCCGACGCCATTGGGAGGGTGTTGGGTTTGGACCTAACTCGGGGTCTGGTCATGGGTATTTCCCTGGGACGAAGTTTCACACCCTCTACCTGTCCCGGTTTCGACATCTCTCGTTATTGGCGATATGCCCTGTATTGCGCTACCGCCAATACCTATCTCATTGAAAAGATTCCTGGCGCATCCCTAACTGAGTGCCAACTGGCATTCACCGCTGGATTACTTGCGAATTTTGGTCTTTTGGCCATGGCCATGACGATTCCAGACAAGACCAGTGGCGTTTTGCAGCATGCAGCGGATCAGCCTTTGCATACTCGGCTTAAACGCACTATTGGTTTCGATCACCGGGACGCTGGTCGTGCCATCGCAGAACTGTGGAGTCTCCCCGAGCCGCTGATAAAAACCATCGGTGCAAATCATCACCAAATCTACAGGGGTGATTGGCAGACCTTAGTCTGGACAACAAAAATCTCCCAAGCGGCGGTGTCCGCTTTACTCGCAGATGTGGATTGCGATGAATATGCCTTTGAATTGGCTACCCAAGTGGCTTTAGAACCAGCCTTACAAGACTTGCTGGATGGCGCTGCCGTTAACGCAGACGGTGTGGAGACCCTAGTCCAGGCGGTGGCCGCCTAGATTCACGCTTTTGCATACCTGCCGGCGGGGTATGCAGATTCGATATTCTGTTGCATCGCAGCAGTTATTTTTGGATAGAATAGCGCCTCATTCTCATCCAGCAGTTTGAATTTTTTCCCATGAGTATTGTTGCCGCGCAGGCTCCTCACAGTAGGAGCACTATGCTGAAGTCGCTTTTTCTGTCGATTCGACAGGCCACCGTAGAGCTCGCAGCTCCACTGTCACCGGAAGACATGACGGTGCAAAGCATGCCGGATGCAAGCCCAACCAAGTGGCATTTGGCTCATATCACTTGGTTTTTTGAGAACTTTATCTTGAAACCTCACGCAACGGGTTATGAAGAGTTCGATTCGGAATTTGGCTTTCTTTTTAACTCATATTATTACAGCGTTGGTTCAATGTACGCCCGCCCACGACGTGGTCTGGTCACCCGCCCGTCTGTGCAAAGAGTCTTTGACTATCGAAAACATGTGGACGAAGCCATGGTTCGTTTGCTTGAGGCCAACCCCACATCCGATGTGATGTTTTTGGCGAGCTTAGGCTTGCATCACGAACAACAACACCAGGAACTCATTCTCACAGACCTTAAACACTTGTTGTTTCAAAACCCAATGTTCCCTCGGTATCGTCAATGTGTTCGTTCCTCTATGAGAGAATCAACGAGTATGAATTGGGCGACGGGCAAGGAGGGGATTCACGAGGTTGGCTTTAAAGGAAACGGTTTTTGTTTCGACAATGAAACACCGCGTCATCGTATTTTGTTGTCACCCCATGCCATGGCTGATCGTCTCATCACCAATGGCGAGTATCGAGAATTCATTCAAGACGGTGGCTATAACAACAGCGAGCTTTGGCTTTCCGACGGCTGGGCCAAAATCACCACGGAAGAATGGAAAAAACCGTTCTATTGGCACGATGACCTAGAGCGCGAATTCACCCTCAATGGCTTAGAAGCCATGGACCTTAATACCCCTGTCACACACTTGAGTTTTTATGAGGCAGATGCCTTCGCCCGCTGGGCAGGATGCCGACTGCCGACGGAATTCGAGTGGGAAGTGTATACGGATGGACAGACAACTCAAGGGAATTTCGTGGAATCGAACAGTCTGCATCCTCAAGCCAGAACATCGAAAGACACTCAGGTGTTTGGTGATGTGTGGGAATGGACCATGAGTGCCTACACACCCTATCCGGGCTTCCAACCTTTGGAGGGATCACTGGGCGAATACAACGGTAAGTTCATGAGTAGTCAGATGATTCTTCGTGGCGGCTCCTGCGTAACACCCCAGTCACACATTCGCGCGACTTATCGCAACTTCTTTTACCCCGATGCCCGTTGGCAATTCTCCGGATTGCGTTTGGCCAAGGACATTTAAGTGAGTCAATCTCCCGCACTAGCGACCTACGAATTATTGGATCATCATCCTACCGACGATGACTTAGAAGCAGAGATTTTGAGGGGCTTAAGCGCACCTCAAAAAGCACTACCGCCAAAGCTCTTTTACGATAAGCGCGGCTCTTTGTTGTTTGAAGATATTTGTGAGTTACCCGAGTACTACCCCACTCGGGTGGAAAGCCAAATCATGGTGAATTGTATCGACGAGTTGGTGCAATACATCGGACCCGAAGCCTCACTGATCGAATTTGGCAGTGGCGCCAGTGCAAAAACGCGAATCTTATTGGACAGTCTTCAGGATCTGGCAGCGTATGTTCCGGTGGAAATATCTAGGGCTCATTTGAAAGATGTGAGCAAAACTCTGCAACAAGATTACCCTGGCTTAGATATTCGGCCAGTATGTGCTGACTTTACCAAGCCCTTTAAGTTACCCAGCCCCACCATTCCGCCGCTGCGAAATATCGTTTACTTCCCAGGATCCACCATTGGCAACTTCGATCTAGACGACGCCATTGGACTGTTGCGGGTGATGCGACAGATTGCCGGAGTTGGCGGCGGTTTGTTAATTGGCGTTGACTTAAAGAAAGACAAAGGGATTTTGGAGGCTGCGTACAACGATGCTCAGGGCGTCACCGCCGACTTCAACATGAACATGCTAATCCGTTTGAATCGTGAATTTGATGCCAACTTCGATTTAGAAACCTTCCATCACCAGGCTCCCTACCTTGAAGACCAAGGGCGCATTGAAATGCATTTGGTGAGTGACCGAGAGCAACAAGTGTCCGTAGCAGGTGAGACGTTTGCGTTTGGAAAGGGCGAGTCTATTCACACAGAATCGTCCCACAAATACGACCTGGCGGAGTTCGCGGATATAGCAGGCTTTGCGGACTTTCGTGTTGAACAAGTCTGGACGGATCCAGACAACTTGTTCAGCGTGCAATATTTCGTCTAACGGTTAGATTTATCCGGCAGAGTCTCCACACGTTTCGCCAAATTTTGTAGACTTTAGACTATCTGAACTTCCTACGATGAATGGAGTCGAACGGTCGTATGTGGTCTCGCTGTTTTTGCCTGGTAATGTCTTTTTGTTGCGTCTCGGCACAGGCAACTGCAGCCACCCATAACTACTCCATACGCTTTGACGACCAGCTTAAGCGTGTTTTTGTCAAAGCCGATCTCGACGGCTATGTGGGCAGCATCCGCAGCGACAGCAACCAGTCCTCCCGTGACGCACAGAGCGCACGCACCTGTGATGGTCGGGGCTTAAGGTACCGATGGGGTCGATTAGGTATTGAGCAAGAAAATGCCTGTATCCGCTACAGTTTTGAATTAGAAGACAGTACACCCTTCGGCCGCCGGGCGTTTACCATGCCGGAAGGGTTAAACATCTCCTCTCCGGCAGACTGGTTATTCATACCTCGATTGGGTCCTGACGACAGAGTCAACATCACCGTGGAAAGACCCAAAGCCACTGCGTTTTCCACCCCGTGGACCAGAGTGGGCACCAACACTTATCAGATCGGACCCAGTCCAGGCAGCGGTAAGGCGTTGTTGGTGGTGGGAGACTTTGTTCGTGAAGACATACGAGTGCCCGGCGCCACCCTGCGGGTCGCCATATTGCCCGGCGCACAACGTGGGAAGGTCCTCGAATGGATCGAGACAACCGCGATGGATGTGGCGTTAGTAGACGGGGAGTTTCCGAACCCCTCACCCCAAGTCTTAGTGGTGCCCAGCAGTAACAACCCTAACGGGGAAGCTGTGCCGTTTGGACGAGTAGTCAGAGACCGCGGCGAGTCCGTACACTTTTTTATCAATCCTCTGAAACCGCAAAAGGAATACATGGGTGACTGGACGGCAACCCATGAATTCAGTCACTTGCTGTTACCGTTTGTACACAGTGATGAAAAATGGATCTCGGAGGGTTTTGCCAGTTACTACCAAAATGTGCTGCTCGGCCGTGCCGGCGTCTATACCGAACAAGACGCATGGCGACGATTACATCGCAGCTTCCAAAGAGCCCAAGACACCGGTGGAGACATGAGTCCCAACAGCACGGCTCACGAATCCTTTTGGGAAGCCAGAATGATGATTTACTGGAGCGGTGCTGCCATCGCATTGTTGGCCGATGTGGAACTGCGCAAACAAGGACAATCTTTGGACTCGGTTTTGGGTCAACTTCGACG
>JBCCFQ010000014.1:0-18460 GCA_039029655.1 Pseudomonadota bacterium
AGTGGCGCAAACACTACAACGAAGTCCGGCCCCACAGCTCATTGGGCAGAATGCCGCCCCGCTTATTTGCGGAGCGGGCGGCATAAACATTAAACTGAAATCCCCATCTCGGCGGTGGTGTAGTTCTGGGGGTAAGGTCAGTTGGTCTAACGCTCGCGTTGTTGACGGGTGTTGTTGGTGGCGCAGGGACCTTTGTCGCAGGGTGGCTGGCGGGCTTGATGTCGAAAAGAGATCTTCGTTGGTTTGCCTACGTTGCCGCGATAGGGAAGGGTGTATTGGTGCCGTTTCTTGTTTGGTTTTTCTGGATCCAGGATTTTAGGTGGGCGGTCATTGCTTATCTTGTCCCGGCGTTCTTCAGTGGTTTTTACCTTGCCCCGACATTCGCCTTGATTCAATCTCTGGTTCGGCCTGAAATGCGTGCGGTTGCTGCGGCCATCACCCTATTTATGATGAGCATGATAGGCATGGGACTTGGCCCGCAGGGTGTGGGCATCATGAGCGATCTACTCAGCGAACAATATGGTCGCGAATCTTTGCGTTATACATTAATGGCGTTTGGTATGGTGAACCTATGGTGTGCTTTCCATTACTTTCTTGCGGCCCGCACCCTGAATGAAGATATAGCTCGTGTGAAGAAGGCGCTTTAGAGCTTTACTTTAGAAGAGTGTGGAACAGATCGTTCGCGGTGAAAGAGTCGCCACTCGTAAGTTGGCGTCTCTTCCAACACTTCAAACGTGCAGGACTACGGGCATTTTTGTATAACCACGCACAAAATTAGACCGCAGACGCGTCGGTTCCTCTACCACTTCTACATGTGAGTAGCGTTCTAGAAGTTCCCGCCATACGATCCGCAATTGCAACTCAGCTAGCCTGTTACCCATACATCGGTGAATACCAAATCCAAAAGCTAAATGCTGTCGAGCGTTCTTCCGTGCAACATCCAGATCCTCAGCATTGGCAAACACTGTTTCATCACGATTTCCGGAGGCGTACCACATTACGACTTTGTCTCCTTTTCTTATGGTTTGATCATGCATCTTTACATCTTGAGTTGCGGTACGTCGCATATAGGAGAGCGGCGTTTGCCAACGGATAATTTCCGCCACCATGTTATCAAGCAGGCTGTGATCGGCTTTAATCTTGGCATATTGATCTGGGAACAGATTTAGCGCCCACACTCCGCCCGTCAGCGAATTTCGCGTTGTGTCATTACCACCGATGATCAGCAATGTGAGAGTGCCAAGATACTCCTGTGGATTCTCGACCATATCTCGAGTTTTGTCGCCATGTGCAAGCATTGAGATCATGTCGTGACCAAGCTCAGCGCGAGCACGTTCGTGCCACAAATCCGTAAATACAGATAAACAATCCATGAGCGCATCACGCCTTGCTTCCTCGCTTGCTACAACGCCTGTTTCCGGCCCGCCAGTCGCAACATCCGACCAATACGTCAATTTCCGACGTTCTTCGATCGGAAACCCTAACAAAATAGCCAACATTTGTCCGGTGAGCTCTATCGAGACCCGATCAACCCAGTCAAAAGGTTCGCCAATGGGTAATTCATCGAAGATGCGACGTGCGCGGGCACGAATGACATCAGCCATCTTTGCCAGATTTGCAGGTGCAACGACTGGGCTTACGGTTTTTCTTTGTTCATCGTGCCTGGGTGGATCTGAGGAAATAAACGACACCACATTCAGATTCTTGGAGCGTTCATCGAGGGTAACACCTTCGGCTGATGAAAAATTTCGGTGATCAACGTCTACTGACTTGATGTCCGCATACCGGGTGACCGACCAATAAGGGCCATACTGACTTTGAGCTGTGTAATGAAGTGGGGCCTCCTCCCTCAAACGTTTTAAATAAGGTGCGGCGGTATTCTGTTCCCAGATATCCCAGTTTGATAAATCTATCTTCTCCAACGGAATACTCTTGGGGCCCTCAAGGAGATGGGAGGCTGTATCGTTACTCATGTGCTTTCCTAAATCACTATCGAATCCGGTATACCCTACGAGCTGTACCGCCAAACAAGGCATCTTGCTCGGTCTGTGTATACCGCTTCGCAAACTTCTTGAACGCGTTCCACAAGACGTGATAGCTCACAGACAGTTTATCAACCGGGAAATTGCTTTCGAACATACATCGGTCGACCCCAAACACATTTACGGCTTTTGCATAGAAACGACTATGTGCCTGCACCAATTCATCGGACGTCGCGGGGAAATCTCTTCGATGCCACCCAAATCCTGTTAGCGGCATCGTCAGACCGCCTAGTTTCACCACCACATTCTCACATTGGGCTAGGCGCTCAATATCCTCACACCATTCGGCAAAGACAGAGTCGTGCAGACCTCTGTACGGCCCAATACCCAAAGGACCGCCTAGGTGATCCAGTACGATCATGGTCTGAGGTACGGTTTGTGCAAGTTCAGCAAGGCCCTTTATCTGCGTGTGGTAATTCCATGCATCAAAAGAGAGGTTTCGTTTACCTAACAACTCCACACCCGCACGAAACTCTTCTCGTGCATACAGATCTGGTGGAGGATCTGTATAACCATTTCTCACTCCCTCGTCAGCATGCCAATTCGCCACATTTCGTATTCCTCGAAACAACCCATCACCCGCTAATTCATGGGCATCCAGCGTGTCACTCAAACCATCAACTTCTGTGAGATCAGCGTAACCAACGATCGCACCAATCTGGGCGACCATAGTTTCATCAGAGTGGCCGTCGCGATCCGCCTCGACCCGCGCTTGCGCCGCATACTTTGCAGCATCACGTGTCTCGTTTATGCCTCTCTCAGTGGCGCTATCTGTTTGGTGACTGTATTCTGGTCTGAACTCCATAAAGACCGTCTTCTCAACGCGGTGCCCACTACCCGTGTCTTGCCAAAGATCAGCCAACTCATAGGGGTGCTCTGGATCGGGCCAGAGATGATGGTGTGCATCAATGATAGAGCGTTCCGGATCGACGATATTTTCCCGAACTCGCTCCAACCAATCCGATGGTTTAGCCACAGCTCAATTACCCTGATAACTGGGCTTTCGTTTCTCTTGGAAGGCAGCGCGAGATTCCTTGGCATCATTTTTTGCCAGCTTTGTGTAGTTCAGCATTTTTTTCTCATAGCGCAACGCTGCGGGTAAGTCTGCCTCCATACTATGATTAAGCGCCCGCTTAGACATTTGTAAAGCCACCGGAGGCCACTGCAACATCTGGTTCGCAACTTCCAACGCCGTCTCCAGCAGACTGTCGCTATCAACCACACGATCAAGTAATCCGATCCGATAGGCTTCTTCGGCTCCAACAGCTCGGCTACTGAAGATGAGGTCAGCAGCACGAGATGATCCGACAATACGAGGCAAGAAATAGCTAAGCCCTGCCTCCGGCCCAAGATTGCGCTCTATGAATACGGACTTAAACTTCGTACCTTCGCAACCGATACGCATATCACAAGCAGTCGCCAGACTCATCCCAGCACCTGCTGCTACACCATTCACCGCACAAATGACCGGCTTCTCTAAGGTGTGGACAGCCAACGCTTGACGGCCTATCCATCCAATTTCATCCAGATTTCCCGAAATCGGAAGTGTCGGAGGAGGACCCGATACATCAGCTCCTGAGCAGAATCCTCTTCCGGCCCCCGTAATGACCACCGCATATACCGAATCATCTTGTTTAAAGCCCTCAAGTGTCTCGGCCAGGCCGTCTCGTAAGTTTTCAGATAGAGCATTCAGCTTGTCCGGCCTATTGAGCGTACAAACTGCTACTCGATCATGTTTTTCAACAATCAGTTCGTCAGTCATCTTTCTCTCCCAGTATCAGTTAATTAATCGACTCATCTCGAATTTCATAAAGCGTTGAGAGGTCATCGAATCGTTGCTTATCCACCAACTCTTGGCGTTCGACAAAGCTAACCAACCGATCCTCACCCGATTTAAGGTCGCCTTCAGCATGCAAGATAGAAAGCACCTCATGGGTCGCTTTCATCGCGGCCTGCAGCCCAGCATTGGCATACAACACTAAAGAGATGCCCAATTTCTGCAGCTCGTCGAGCGATAACATGGGTGTCTGTCCCCCAACCACTATGTTTAAGAGCGTCGGATTAGATAGTTGGCCAATCTGAGTGACTTGGCTTAACGTCGTCGGAGCCTCTACAAATATGACGTCCGCACCGGCCTCAGACATTGCATGTGCTCTCTCCATTGCGACACTGAATCCATGTACCGCAATGGCATCTGTTCGCGCTACAACGACCGTGTTCGAATCTCTGCGTGCATCGACACACGCTTTGATTTTGGCCTCCATCTCTGCGATGGGCACAACCGCTTTACCACTGAAGTGGCCGCAGCGCTTAGGAAAGATCTGATCTTCAATCTGAACACCTGCAGCACCCGCAGCCTCGATTCGACGCAAAGTCTGGTAGGCATTAACCGCGTTTCCAAAGCCTGTATCGATATCGACAATCAGAGGCAAGCTACACACATCGCTAATACGATATGTGGCTTCAACCACATCAGAGCAGTTAATGAAAGCCAGATCAGGTAGACCATATTGACTATTGGTTAGACCTGCTCCTGATAGATAGGCGGCTTTAAAGCCAATCGCTTCTATCGTGCGCGCCGAAAGAGCATCCGTGGCACCGGGGAGCAAAATCGCTGACCTGCTGTCAATTAAGGTGCGAAGCACTTGACGGCGTGCAGCAAGTCCATGGCTAGGCACCGGTACTTCCATGCCACGCCTGACCATTCAGAGTATTACCTTGCGTCGCGATCTCACTTTCGTCGTTGGCCAACGACCCTTGTTCATTCGCTCCCGCAAAGCTGAACGCATTCCCCTCGGCAATTAATCCTAACGCCACATCTGCACGCTCGTTACCACAATCCGAGAGATTACTCGTGACGGAAAAAGTGTTGCGCAATGGTCCTGGTAGAGCTGCATAACCGGCTTGTTCAAGTAAGCCATAAGTACCTGATGGCGCGGGAGGTTGTCTCGAAAAAAACCGCGTCGCCACATCACGCAAGGAACGCGCATCCGCATCAAAGCCAAAATCATTGGGTTGTACTGGTGCGTTCACGGAAATTATCCTGATAACCTGCTTTTACTTTGACTTCGCAAGCCCAAGCACACGTTCGCCAAGAATATTCTTCTGGATTTCGCTCGTACCTGCCGCGATCGTACCGCCAAAAGAACTAAGATAAGCCAAGGGCCAATGGCCATTATCCGGTGCAGCGTCATCTAATGGTGACAAGGTAGACGCTAAACCCTCTATCTCTAACGCAACCGCCGCAGCCTTCTGGCGATACTCGGTTACCAATAGTTTCTCCTGCAGCCCCATTCGTTCAGCATTGGCCAGCCCACTAACTTTGCGCAATTTTCTATGCTGCTTGATTCCTTCTAAACGAGTCGTAAGCTGCATGACCTTATCGCTAAGCACTGGGTCTTCGATGGCGGGTCTTCCGTTCCGTTGACAGGACGACGCAAGATCCAAAAGTCGCTGATGGCCTGAATCCAAATCAGCTTTAGATTCTACGGCTTGTCCACCAGACATCGGCGTTACAAGCCCTCCTGCGTTACGTTCGTGCAGGAGTGTGGTCATCGCGACCTGCCAGCCTTTGCCTACCGCATCTAATCGCAGACTGTCGTCCACTTCCAGGTTATCGAATAACACTTCATTGAAGCCCGTTTCACCGGTAATTTTGATCAGTGGTCGCACGGTAACGGATTTACCCAACTCGGACTTAATCGGCACAACGAAATATGTCATCCCGTTGTATCGATCCGACTTGTCAGTTCTTGTCAGCAAGATCATCCACGATGCAAACTGAGCGGTAGATGTCCACACTTTATGACCATTAATAACCCAAGTCCCATGGTCTGTTCTAACGGCTGAAGTTTGAACTCCTGCCAAATCAGAACCCGCACCGGGTTCACTAAAGCCTTGACACCAGAGCTCTTCGCCCGACAACAACGGTGGCAGCAAACGTTGCTTCAAATCTTCGGAAGCATGATGAAGGATTGTGGGTGCAGCCATACCCAATCCAATAGTACCGGGTAAAATCGGGGTTTTGGCCCGCAGCATTTCCTGGTTAGCAATCACCTGGCATTCAGTCTTACCACCGCCACCATAGGCCTGCGGATAATCGGCGCCAACTAACCCCCCGTCATAAGCACTTTTTTGCCAGCGAGAGTAGTAACTCAGTTGCTCATCTGTGACCACCTCAACGCCACTCGTCACGGGCACGAAATTGGGCAACGGGGGTGTATGCTCAGCTAACCAATTACGACAATGCGCTCGGAACGCCGATTGCTCCTCGGTCTCTTGTCCGGAGCCGCTATTTTCAGACATAGGTACACCTGCCGAAACATCGGACAAACATTAGCACTCTAGACACAAAAGAGTTCCACAAGCTTTCAATAAACTCCTTTCAGAATTCGTAAAAAGTATCAGCGATTAAACTTCTTAGTAAAAAATTGCATTCTCTATGCGCGCATCTCAGCCGCAATTTTTTCTGTGGTCTCTACCCGCCCAAACATGGGGAGTATTTTGCTCACCGCGAACTCATGTAATTCAGCGTTAGGAGCTGCGCAAGCATCTTCAACGACCGTTACTGCAAAGCCTGCATCATCGGCCGCACGCGTCGCCGACTCGACCACCAAATTTGTGACGGTTCCGCAGAGAATCAAATCTGTACAATCGTAGCGGTGAAGATAGTTCATCAATCCGGTGTTGTAGAATGGGTTTACACACTGTTTGGTTACCACGTACTCACCTTCGAGCGGCGAAACCGACGCATGGAATTCTGTGCCCCAAGCCCCTATCTGGCACGCTTGATTTGCCTTTAGGTTAGCAATGCGGGGCGCCCGGCTCATAACGTCCGCATAGTCGGAACGAAACCCTAAACGAACGTGCACTATTCGCACTCCCTGGTCACGGGCTATGGCCAGTAAGTGGGCCGCATTTTCTAACACCCCACGATCCGCGACTGCTTGCGCTAACCCACCCCCACCGATTTTTCCATCTGGGTGAACCATCTCATTTTGTAAGTCGAGCATTATCAAAGCGGTTTGATCTATCGACATAACCATCTATATTTCTCCAACAAGTAGTTTATTGTGCAAGCATCAGGTTGTTGACTGACGTACGTGTTTAAAATTTATTCGACTATGGAAGGAGGGTTTTAGTCGCTGCGCATTCCACCGTTGAGGTTAATCACTTCACCTGTGATAAAACCCCCTTCTTCACTGACAAGAAAGGCAACAGCAGCTGCAACGTCTTCGGGCTTTCCCATCCGTCCGAGTGGTATCAGTTCCTTTAGTCGATCTGGGAAGTTCGTCGTCATCGGCGTTTCTATAGGTCCGGGTGCAACCGCATTAACTGTCACCCCGGCCGCAGCAAATTCTCTTGCCAAATACGCGGTAATCGCATTAACACCCGCCTTCGCCGCACCATAGGCGACATTCGCGGAATTCGATTGTTCTGCTGGATCTATCCAAGGTCGGGCGTTGCCGCCATTCCGGGCAAGAACCGAGCTGATTGAGACCAGCCGGCCACGCTCACTCGAACATAGATAGGGTGCACAAGCTCGGCTCATGAGGAAAACACTTTTGAGATTGGTATTCATTACTCGATCCCACTCTTCACCCGCCAACCCACACACAGATCCAAATGACACAATACCGGCAACATTAACCAGCACATCTATGCTATTGAATGTGCGGATTACCTGCTCGACGGCATTACTGACTTCTGTTTCGTTCGACACATCAGCACGAACATATGCAAGGTTGTTGGCTTGAGTTGTTTCCCGCATTTCTACATCTAGCGCTGCAACTCGATAGCCGTCCGATAACAAACGCTGCACGATGCTCAGACCAATCGTTCCACTGGCACCGGTAACGATGGCCACTCCGGACTCTGTCATGTATTGACCGCGCTATCGCCTCGGGACGCTGCGTGCAATCCAGCAAGACGACCAAATAAGGCGGCTTTCAGCACGGAAGTCGAACCGGTGTACACACGGTAATACAGCCCCACCACCTCTCCTGCGGCATACAAGCCGGTCATTACATCACCATCGGTGTTTACCACTCGAGCATGCGCATCTACTTTCACCCCACCGAAAGTAAACACGTTCGCTGAGATGATCGGGTATGCCCTAAAGCCTGGTTTATCCAATGGCAGGGCCCAGTTACTTTTCGGCGGATAGAGTCCCGTAGTGGCATTACCGTCAAGCGACAAAGGTTGGAAGTCTTGTGGTTCCCGACAAGCAGAATTGTAGTCCGCGATAGTTCGGCTCAGAACCTCTTCGGGTACATCAATCGCGTGAGCCAGAGCCTCGACAGTCTGTGCCGTCACGGCTGGCTGATCAGTTCGTACGGCGAGCTGCCAGTTTGGCACTTCTTCTACCCGCTCATCCAGAATCACCCAGGCGAGCCCATCTTCTTGGTCATAGATTTTACGTGTGACACTCTCGTACGTCGCATCAACGGTGCCCGGCGCTTCGTCTACGAAACGTCTTCCCTGCTTATTGACGAGTATCCCATAGGGAAAAATAAAAATAGCCGCCTCTGCTTCACCAGAGCGAGGATCAATGGGTTCCGCATGGTAGCTGCCAAAATCACCGCACGCGGCCGCACCCGCAGCCAATGCCATGCGAATGCCCTCACCCTTATTGTAGTGTCCACCTCGAGCCACGGGTCTAAGATTGATGGCGTTAGGACCGAGGTAATGAGCAAGCATTTGCGGATTACCTTCAAAGCCACCACAGGCCAATACAACCGATGGCGCAAGAATTTGGTAGTAGCGATTATTTGGACCTCGCACGTGCACGCCTTGAACGTCTCCGGCTTCGTCAACGACCAACTCACTTGCGGTTGTTTCAAAACAAAATCTAACACCCAGCTTCTCAGCCGCGCCGGTCAGTTGTTCGATGATCGCCAATCCACCCCCTCGCGGAGACAGCCGCGGCGTACACGTTGTCAGAAAAGGAGTGGGCAGAAAGTCGAAACTGACACCGTGCTCCATCATCCAACGAATTGTGGGCCCTGCGGCTTCGGAAAATGCGCCCACCATGTGCGGATCCGCGAAACTTGCTGAACGTAAGAGGCGTGGCCAGTTTTCGTACTCTAAAACAGCATCACTAATAATAGACGGGTCAAGATAACCTCCGGCGTTCTCACTGATGTGCTGTTCAAAATCATCAGCTACTTCGTCAAAGCTCTGCATTCGCATAAACGCCTCGGTATAGCGAGAGTTACCACCCCGCTCTTCGTAAGGTGCCCGCTCTAATAAAATGACATCCAACCCCTTTTCGGCGGCAGTTACTGCTGCGCTCAAACCAGCGGTGCCACAACCCACCACAACAAGGTCACACTTATTCGCTTCAGTCATTCGTTAATCCCTTTCACTTAAACTTACTTCGCCCCCGAGGCTGCATTAATACCTGCAATTCGACCGAACACCGATCCGGCCATTAGACCAGCCCCACCGGGATAGTCGTGGTAGTAAAAGCCACCGACCATCTCCCCCGCAGCATAGAGACCCTCAATTGCGCCACCTTCTGCGCTTTGTACCGCGGCCTGGCTGTCTATACTTACGCCGCCATAGGTCATCGTGATTCCGCATGTCACGGCAAATGCGGTATAGGGAGGTGTATCCAGGGCGTTCGCCCAATTTGATTTTGGTGGCGTGATCGCGCCAGCAGACTTACCGTCTTTGACTGTAGGATTGAAAGGTGTGGTCCGATCTACTGCATCGTTATACGCGTTGAGCGTGTTGAGTAACGCAGCCTGATCAACATCCGCAATCTGTTCTACCAGCCCTTCCAATGTGTTTGCGCTATATTTCGTTGCATGTCGGATCCGATATTCATCAGTCAACAAATCTGCCACTTTATTGTCGAAGATCTGCCACGCTATAGCCCCAGGCTGCGCCAATATCCAACGACCCATTTGCGCATAAATGTAGTTTCTAAAGTTGGCACCTTCATCCACAAATCGCTCGCCTTTGGCATTCACCATCACACCTAGCCAAAAACTATTTTTTTGTTGATTTAGTAGATCGATATCACCGAAGGCTGGCGCGTTAGCGTCATACGCTACGGAATGACATCCGGACCAGTGACCATGGACAAGCGCACCAAAGCGCTCAGCCATTTGGATACCATCGCCTGTGTTATATCTGGAACCTCTCACGCGAGCGAGATCCCAGTTCGGACCAAGATAGCGGGCGCGCCAAGCAGCATGAGCATGAAATCCTCCGGCTGCTAAAATCACGTTGCGCGCCAAAATGTCGCGCTCCTGCCCCGCCTGGATACAACGTACTCCGGCTAGTCCTTCGGCATGTTTTAGCAATTTGATCGCTCGAGTTTGGTAAAATACTTCGACACCCCGAGCTGCCGCTTTCTCATGTAAGGTTTCAATGAGCCCTACACCACCACCCGATACCTCTACCGTTAACCCTCCCCAAAATTTGAACCTACCGTCCACCTTGAAAGCCTGGCGGCCATAAATGGGTACAAACCGGACTCCAAGCTCATTGACCATCCATTGCATGGTGGGCAAGCTTTCATTTACAAGCGTTTCAGCGAGACCTGGATCGATACGGTAGTGGGACATTCGCGCAAGATCATCGTAGTAGGTATCTGCGTCGTAGCTACCAAAATCGGTATTCTCAACCTCTTCGCGAGAGAGATCGGGTACTACGCTTCGAAGATCTTCCACGCCCTTGTAAGCAACACGAAAGGCGCCGCCAGTAAAAGTGCTATTGCCACCGCGTACAGATTCGGGTGAACGTTCGAGGACTGCCACTCGAGCACCACATTCTTGGGCTGACAAGGCGGCACACATAGCAGCATTGCCAGCGCCCACCACGACAACATCATATGGTTCCATAACTCGACCCATCCATAATTCCCTCAGGTCGATTTAGCCACACTGGGACGATGAAAGAACCCGCAAGATTGCAAACACTGGTTTAGGAAATTGCTAACAATCCTTGCTCAGGGCGAAGATTTTCCTTCACTGAAGATGGGACTCAAACTCAGTCAGGTATTTAACAAATTCTCGCACCTTCGGTGCGGTGAACCGGGTCTTTGGGTAGACTAAAAACAGCTTTAGCACAGCGGTTTGCCAATCGCCAAGACATTGAACTAGCTTGCCACTAGCCAGGTGATCCGTGACGAGTATGCGCGGCACGTAGATAAAACCAACGCCCTGCAGAGCTGACTGAATGAGCGTAACGGTACTATTCACCACCAAATTACTTTGCGGTTCCAATTCATATCGCTCATCTCCTTGCTCAAAAACCCATTGGCGTACATTACCTGTCGCCGTGCGGGTCAAGCCGTAACATTGTTTGAGATCTAATTCCGCAGGGGAATCTGGTTTACCACAACGCTCCAAAAACTCAGGCGACGCACATAGCGCGTGGGGTCATTGTGAAACTTCCGGGCTACTAAGTCTAAATCGTCGATCTCATCCATGCGGACGGCAACATCGATACCATTTGTGACCAAGTTAACCACGTCATTCGTCAAACTGGCACGAATAGCGAGATTAGGGTGCTGATTAGAAAATCCCACCAGCAACGGCGATAAAAACAATCCCATCGCAATGGGTAGATCCACCCGGAGCGAACCACTCAATCCAGTCACAGTTTGATCTAACGAAGCCTCCGCAGTATCTATGCGGGCCAGAATATCTTTACATTGGTCGTAATACTCAAGACCTATTTCAGTGACCCCGAACCGGCGAGTTGTACGATGGAGAAGGCTGATACCAAGGTGGGCTTCAAGCTGCTGCAGTCGCGTAGACACAGTAGCATTTGATATTCCCAACTGCGTAGCTGCGCGCGAAAGATTTCCGGCTTCTACGACCTTAACGAACACCTCCATCGCGGCAAACCGATCCACAAGCTACCTTCTCCACAAGATTGGAAAACCACTATGCCACATTCGTGCTGGCGTCGAAGTATAGACCGCGGTAACTAAGAATGGCATCAGTTCCTCTTTGCAGTCGTGCCCAGGAGAACCTGATTTTACCTATCGAGGCAGATCAAGATACTGTCGCGCTAACAAATTCCTTTGTATTTCATTGGTTCCACCGCCAATAGTGGCAACTTTACCCATATAGAATATGGACATGAGATCGATGAGTTGTCCATTCAGCTCTATCGCGCCTGCCAGCGCACCAAGGCTCTCTGCCCGCTCGAGGGCAAACTCCGTCGTGCGTTGGAGCGCTTCCATACCCCACACTTTCAGAAACGACACTTCAGGTCCCATCGCTTCACCGCGCCCGATTTGGGTCGTGATCTTTGCATACAAGGTCGCATGATCGACCAAATCTAAGCGGTTCACTGTGTATTGCCCCAGAAACTCTGGGTCATCAAAGAGATTCAGCTGTTCGGCGATCTGGGTCAATCTGTTCAATGCAATCAATGGCCGATGAGGTGCACCAACGCCTAAACGCTCATAGCCCAGAAGCGCTTTCGCCACAGTCCAACCTTGATTTAACCCACCAACAATATTCTCCAGCGGTGCTTCGACATCATCAAAGAATACTTCGCAAAACTCATTTTCACCCGCAATATTTGTGATGTCACGTAGTGTGATTCCCGGACTATCCATGGGCAGAATGACAAAACTCAATCCCTCACGCTTGGGTAGCTTCGGATCGGTCCGGCATAACACATATATATGCGTCGCATCACCGGCCAACGAAGTCCAAATCTTCTGACCATTGATCACTATACGATCATCACGTACCACTCCAGAAGTCCTGACACTCGCAAGGTCTGATCCAGAGTTTGGTTCGGAATATCCTTGGCACCATATATGTTCGAAGGACAAGATCTTCGGTAAGTAGGCTTGTTGCTGAGCTTCAGTGCCATACTTGATCAGAACAGGACCGAGTTGTCGAATACCTTGATCTGGCGGCCGTCCCACGCCCCACCGTTCATTCTCCTCAAAGTAGATCAGCTGTTTCGCTGGAGACAAACCCATACCACCCCAATCAGCGGGCCACGCAGGTGCCACCAAACCGTTCTTGGCTAAGGCAAGATTAAAATCCGCAACTTCAGCCCAGCGTACTCGCCGCGGCAGATACCTTAGCGCTTCCGGATAGTGCGCCTCAATGAAGGACCTCAAGTACATTCGAAAGTCGTCATCCGACAACTCTTGAAGCGCTTCGCGATTCATTGGAGATTGCAGGTGAGCGGGTAACGGCGGACTCTCAACCACTATTTCCGAAACCGGTGGATTAAGTTCAGCAAACAATTTGCGGTGACTACTCGCACCACCCAGATAGACACTCATGACCAATGCACGTTTTACAAACAGACTGACATCACACTCTTCAGTAAAGCCCATGGCGCCGTGCATCTGCACCGCTTCGCGTACAACATGCATGGCTGTTTCCGCAGCGCGCGCTTTCGCGCGTGCTGCTTGACTGGCCAGTTGTTGAGTGTCTGCCTCGATACTCTGTGTTGCAGCTTCCTCTAAGACGGCAATAGACAGTTCTATTTTTGCTGAGCAGTCGACAGCGCGATGCTGAAGCGCTTGGAAGCTACCGATGTACTGATCGAACTGCTTACGAGTACGCAAATACTCAAGCGTGATCTCCAACGCACCCTCAGCTACTCCAACCAGTTCTGCAGCTGCGAGCAGAACGGAAATCGATCTTGCCCGTCCCACTACTGTTTGGGCCACATTCGCACTTGCAATCCTCTGAGAATCGTCGACTGGTGTATCAAATCGGCAGTTCGTATAGACCGTTCCATCGGCCAGTGGCACCGTTTCGGCAACCACACCAGGTGCAGTAGCCGAGACGTAGTATATTTCGATTCCTTCAGGGACGCTGACCGTTACTAGATATCCATCGGCTAGTGCGCCGCCGCTGATGCACCGCTTCTCACCACGTAAGTAATGTTGGCCGTTCCGCATCTCTATCACAGTGCACAAGGGGCTTTGTTCAAACACGGCATGAGATTCCTGATCCGCAACGACAACCAGCTGACCACCAGCACTCATCTTGCGACTGAGTTCCTCGGCTAGGTGAATCTCATCTGCACCCGCCAATACCATTAGGGCATATTGCGCCGCAACATAGGGCTCAGGTGCGGTTACCCGTCCCAGCTCGCGCGCGATCAATGTAGCCTCTTGGAGGCCTAAGGCGAGCCCCCCTCGGCTTTCTGCCACCATGACACCAATCAAGCCGAGATCTGACATCTCTTGCCAAAAAGAGGGGTGATAACCGCTTGAAGTTTCCCGCGCTGAACGTACTCGATTCAATCCGCCATGATGGCGAGAGAGGTTCTGCACACTCCGTTTTATCTCTTCGAGATGCGTTTCACTCACAACAAATCATCCACCACGTTTCGATTTTCCGAATGCATAATCCCAATCCCCGCATTGTCGTTTCAAAACAACCATATCAATGTCCGCAAATTCGGAAACCATGATTCTCTGAAAACTGATTTCAAATATTTATCATGCGGGTAACGCGCAGATTGCCGTTTGGTTTGAGTCATAAACCGAATCTCAGGGGGATCCGGACCATCAACTCAGCGTTGGACTAGCGTGAAATCAAGTACCATGCTGATATGTCCGGTTCGTTACCAGGCATCAATATAACCCCGTTTCTTACCTGTCCGAGGTGTTCTACGCATCGACTTCAACAAATTCGCAAGCCAAAATCGAGTTTGAGCTGGATCTATGGTGTCATCAATGGTGTAGAGAGATGCGTTGTTGAGCGCCTTGCCCTTCTCATACGCCCGAGCCACCATCTCCTCAAACGCTCGCTGCCTGTCGTCTGAGTCCTCTATTGCTTCAAGTTCTGCCCGATAGCCCAACTTCACACTACCCTCAAGTCCCATTCCGCCAAATTCACCCGTTGGCCACGATACGGAAAAATTCGGAGCGCGCCAGGACCCCCCAGCCATTGCAATCGCACCAAGACCATACGCTTTGCGTAAAATGACACTAAAAAACGGTACGGAAACGTTAGCGCCGGTAAGGAACATCCTGCTGGCGTGTCTAACAAGCGCGGTTTTTTCAATCTCCGGTCCGACCATGATCCCAGGGGTATCGCATAGAAAAACAAGCGGCAGGTCAAAAGCATCACACAATTGCATAAATCTAGCGGCCTTATCAGCTCCATCGGCGTCAATCGCCCCACCCAGGTGCTTTGGATTGTTAGCCACCAACCCCACTGGTCTTCCCTCGATTCGTACTAAGGCCGTGACCATCCCATGGCCCCAGCCCTCTCGTAGATAGAGTACCGAATCTTCATCCGCGAGTATGTTGATGGCCTCTTTGATGTCATAGATGCGCATTCTATTTTCTGGCACCACATGTCTCAGACGACGCTGGTCGGGTGCCTGCCAGGTTGTGATGGGGCCTTGAAAATAGGACAGATACTGTTTAGCAACGGTGACAGCTTCCGCTTCGTCCGCTACCAGAACATCTATCACACCATTGCCAACTTGGACATCCGTAGGCCCGACATCTTCAGGTTTATAAACTCCCAACCCACCACCTTCAATCATGGCTGGCCCACCCATGCCAATGTTAGAATCCTCGGTTGCGATAACGACATCACAACAGCCGAGCAACGATGCGTTACCGGCAAAACAATAACCAGATGTAATGCCAACCAATGGGACCAAGCCACTGAGCTGAGCGAAGCGTGCAAAGGTCATTGAATCACCCGCTCGTAAACCATCACCGGGCCTACCACCACCACCTTCCGCAAATAGCACCACCGGCATGACACCGTCTTCAGCGACATTGATCATGCGATCAGTCTTGCGGTGACTCTGCGCCCCTTGCGTGCCCGCAAATACCGTGTAGTCGTAACACATAATCACACAACGATTATCAGGGTCATCAAAATACTCACCGTTCACCGACCCAACCCCAGTGACAAAACCGTCCGCAGGACTCTTTTCTATCAGCTGCTCGAGCGTACGACGGCGTCTTTGGTCTGCGAGCACCAGTTGGCCGTATTCGACAAACGTATCTACATCACATAAGTCCGCGACATTCTCCCGAGCCGTGCGCTGCTGCTTTGCACGCCGCCGTTCAACCGCCTGCGCTCGCGCGCTGTCGAGAGTGGTTTCGCGCCTGGCTTCTACTTCAGCCAAATCGCTGCGGATACTGTCGAGATCAATTTCATGTTCCGACTCAACCTCGTCTATTGCAACATCGCCGATTTCAATCTGCACCAATGCCTCACCAATATGAGTTGTAGCACCGAGCTCAACGAACAAAGTACTGATCGTACCCGCGGTAGCAGCTTTGATTTCGTGTTCCATCTTCATGGCTTCTAATATCAGAATGGTTTGCCCCACGGCGACAGTGTCTCCCGGCGCAACGGAAAGTTCGATCACCGTCCCCTGCAGCGGAGAAGTGATCAAACCTGATTGAACGTCGTCATGAGTACCCATTGGCGTATGCGGCACGCCATCGAGGATGTCAGGCAGACAACTATCGACCCACTGTGTATGCACCTGCCAATCTCCGACTGCAGATTGCTCGAGCAAGGCCTTCAGAAAACTGATATTCGTCGCGACACCGGACAGCTGGAATTCATCCAAGCGTCGCTTCGCGATCGTATGCAACTGAGACCAGTCACCATCGGGTTCATGAATAATAAGTTTGGCAAGCAAAGAGTCGAACACTCCATCGACCTCAAAACCCTGTTCAATATGAGTATCCAAACGCACCCCTGGGCCCATCGGCGGGTTGAATGACTCAACTTTACCTGTTTGCGGGATAAGGATGCCATCAGGCTGAAGTAGCTCGCTATTAATCCTGATCTGTATGGCTGTGCCACGTGGTTGGATTGATGTTAACCCCAAATCCACGAGTTGTTCGCCCGCAGCCAGTCGAATTTGAGACGCCACGATATCAACCCCGAACACCTCTTCTGTTATTGTATGCTCCACTTGCAGGCGAGCATTAAGCTCGATAAACACATGCTCATCAGCATTGACCAAAAACTCGACCGTTCCAGCACCCTCATATCCAGCCGTTTGCGCTAGTCTCACAGCGTCCTCATACAATTGGGTTCGTCGATGTTCAGCAAGATCCGGCGCCGGGGTGATCTCTACCAATTTCTGATGGCGGCGTTGCAGCGAACAATCCCGTTCACCCAGGGCAATCACATTGCCTTGTCGATCTCCCAGTATTTGTACTTCTAAGTGGCGTGCCTCCGGAAGGTATCGCTCGATATAAAGGTCACCGCTACCAAAGGCGTTTGCTGCTTCGGACTGACACCTAAGATACGCCGCTTCTAGCTCCGCCGGATCACGAACCACGCGCACGCCTCGACCACCGCCACCGGCAATTGCCTTTATGATGACCGCGCTGTGGCCTGTCTCTGCGAGAAAGGCTTCAGCCTCCGACAACGATATGGCTCGATTGATCCCGGGCAAAATCGGAACATCAGCCCGGTCTGCCATACTACGCGCCGCAGCTTTATCACCGAATGTTTTTAGTGTCGCGACGGACGGCCCGATAAAATAAATCCCCGCAGCCTCACAGGCCTCTGCCAACAAAGGGTTCTCACTGAGGAGTCCGTATCCCGGATGTAACACATCGCATCCAGACTTTGTTGCTGCAGTAACTACGGCGTCCACGTCTAAGTACGGTTGTACACCCGACCCGGTTAGTTGAACAGCTTGGTCGGCTTGAACGACGTGGCGGGCACGAGCTTCCGCAGGTGTGTGTATCGCCACTGTTTCAAGCTGTAACCTGTGACATGATCGCAAAATCCGCAGCGCGATCTCGCCGCGATTCGCTATCAACATGCGATTAAACAATTCTCAACCTCCGCTCGTGCATTGCAAAACAACCATATCAGCGCATGTCGATTCGAAAATCACGATTCTCTAAAAACTGATTTCTGACATTTGCCATGGTGTCATACTAACGACTGACGCACGCTATGCGTCACCAAGTGGTCAGGCGAAGAAATGGACCAAATCCAAAAATGTCCAAGTGCTCATACGGATGCCGCATCAGATCACGCGCCTGTGCGCATCTGGCACCAGAGTTTTACCGTCTTAGAGCACCTTCCCGACTATGCCGAGGCACTACACAAGCATTTCGTGCGCATTTCTCGATCCAACACCGAAGTCGTTCTGCATGGCATGCATCCAGATACTTATGCAACGTCTTACCCTGGTTTAGACATTCGGTACAGCTATGTGCAAAAACTCCATAGCCAACAATTTGTTGCCAACGCGATTGCAGCCGAAGAGCAAGGTTACGATGCGTTTGCACTGATGACTCTACCGGAACCTTCTTTGTTGGATATCCGCAGTTTGTTGGACATCCCTGTAGTGGGATACTGCGAAAGCGCATCCCTTACATCTGTTATGCTGGGTATGAACTTTGGGATTTTGCATTTCATTCCAGAGCTTGCGCCTCATATCCGCACAACAGTGCAGCGGATTGG